>WIJN01000006.1:0-115870 GCA_009496085.1 Streptococcus mitis
ATACCTCACTCTATTATAACAAAGTACGAGAAAGTACGCAAATAAAAAGTGGTAGAATTTGACAAGAAAATGCTCTTATATCAACCTTTATGGGGATTTTTTTACTTCATAACTGTCAAAGTCCCGAACAAAAGTGTCATCATAGCTCGATTTGCTGAATAAAATCCATTTCCTCTAGTGAAAATCGAAAAAACTTGTGTTATAATAAGAAAGATTAAAATGTGAAAAAAGGAGATTCCTAATGGGACGTAAATGGGCCAATATCGTAGCCAAGAAAACGGCTAAAGATGGAGCTAACTCTAAAGTATATGCAAAATTTGGTGTAGAAATCTATGTAGCAGCTAAAAAAGGTGATCCAGACCCAGAATCAAACACTGCTTTGAAATTCGTTATCGACCGTGCTAAACAAGCCCAAGTGCCAAAACACGTTATCGATAAAGCTATTGATAAAGCAAAAGGAAACACAGACGAAACCTTTACAGAAGGACGTTACGAAGGTTTTGGACCAAATGGTTCTATGCTGATCGTTGATACTTTGACTTCAAACGTCAACCGTACAGCAGCTAATGTCCGTGCAGCTTTTGGTAAAAACGGCGGAAATATGGGTGCTTCAGGTTCGGTTTCTTACCTCTTTGACAACAAGGGTGTTATCGTATTTTCAGGTGAAGATGCGGACGCTGTCTTTGAGCAATTGCTAGAAGCAGATGTGGATGTGGACGATGTGGAGGCAGAAGAAGGAACAATCACTGTTTACACAGCTCCAACTGACCTCCATAAGGCTATCGTTGCCCTTCGTGAGTCAGGTATTGAAGAATTCCAAGTTACTGAATTGGAAATGATTCCTCAGTCAGAAGTGGAATTGTCAGGCGATGACCTTGAAACCTTTGAAAAACTTTACAGCGTTCTTGAAGACGACGAAGACGTACAAAAAATCTACACAAACGTAGACGGGTTCTAATTTAACCTAGAGAATATGATCCTAAGTGAAAAAATCACTTGGGATTTTTTGAATCAAGAAAATAGTTCTCTAGGAAACTTTTTCTTGACATCTCTTTTCAAAGTGGTAAAATAGTTCCCATAGAAACTTATTTAGTTCCTAGGAGAACTAAATGCAATGGTTAGAAAGGAGTTAGTATGGATAAACCGATGTTAGTCTTTAAGCGTTTTGGTCATCAGATTCACCTGATGGTGCAAAAGGAAGCCAAACGTTGTGGTATTGAATTTATGGGTGGGCCTCAAGGTCAGGTTGTTCGTTTTTTAGATAATCGTGAGAAAAACCAAGACTTGGTCTTGATTAAAGATATCGAGCAGGAACTCAATATTACCAAGTCTGTTGCTAGTAATTTGGTCAAGCGTATGGTGCAAAATGGTTTGGTGGAATTGGAGGCGAGTCCTAGCGATAAGCGGGCAAAATTTGTTCATTTGACGGACAAAGCACGTTCTCAAATGAAGCAGGTTAAGGCTTTTTTTGAACGAATAGACAAGCAGTTGATGGAAGACATTGATGAAGATGAATTACTGATTTTTGAGAAAGTTCTCGGTCAACTACAGGCAAATATCAAGGGAATAGGAGGAGAGAATGAAGAAATTAGCCAAACGAATTAGTAGAAAAGAATGGGGGATGATTTTACTAGCCATTCTCTTTACTTGCTTTTCGGTCTATCTAGAGTTGGAAGTGCCAACTTATATCTCTAAAATCACGGATTTGCTTGGAAGTAAAGGAACCAACTTGGATGAGTTATGGCAACCAGCAGGTATGATGGTGGGAATGTCCTTTCTAGCCTTCTTATCCGCAGTTGCAGTTGGATTTTTTGCGTCCAGAGTGGCGGCTTCTTATACTAGTAGGCTGAGAAGTGATATTTTTAACCGAGTTTTAGACTACTCGCAGACAGAGATTAAGAAATTCTCTATTCCTAGTCTCTTAACTCGTACCACCAATGATATTACTCAAGTTCAGATGTTGATTACCATGGGCTTGCAAGTGGTTACGCGTGGTCCGATTATGGCTATCTGGGCCATCGGGAAGATTTTAGGCCATTCAGAATACTGGCTCTGGGCCGTACTTGTGGCAGTGATTGTCAACGTTTTGATGACGACAGTCTTGATGACGCTAGCCTTTCCAAAACAGTCCTTGATTCAGGGGCTGACAGATAAACTGAACAGTATCACTCGTGAGAGTTTAACAGGTATTCGTGTCGTTCGCGCCTACAATGCCGAGGATTACCAAAATGAAAAATTTGCAGTTGCAAATGATGAATTGACACGCTTGAATTTGTTTGTCAACCGTCTTATGGCTATTTTGAATCCCATCATGATGGGCATTTCAAGTGGTTTGAGTGTGGCGATATACTGGATTGGAGCCTATGTGATTAACGACGCTGCTCCGACAGCGCGTCTGCCTCTCTTTAGTGACATGGTTGTTTTCATGTCTTATGCCATGCAGGTTGTCATGGGCTTCCTTCTCATGGGGGCGCTATTCATCGTTCTTCCTCGAACAATGGTCTCTGCCAAGCGGATTAATCAGGTTTTAGATTTGCATTCTTCTATCCAAAATCCTGCTCAAGTGAAGCTTGCTGATGAAGACATTAAAGGTCAGGTCGAGTTTAAGGATGTGACCTTCCGCTATGCGGCAAATTCGGAGGCGGTTATTGAACATGTTAGCTTTAAAGCAGAAACTGGTCAAACAGTGGCCTTTATTGGTTCAACAGGTTCTGGTAAATCAACTCTGGTCAATCTGATTCCACGTTTCTACGATGTATCAGCGGGAGAAATTCTGGTGGATGGTGTCAATGTTCAAGACTATGATTTGGAAGAGTTGCGAAATAAGGTCGGCTATATTCCACAAAAAGCTGTTCTCTTTTCAGGTGATGTCAAGGGCAATCTAGACTTTGGACACAGTCAAGAAACACCACTTAGTGAACAAGCTATGTGGCAAGCTTTGGAGTTGGCCCAGTCTAAGAACTTTATCGAAGACAAGGAAGCGGGCTTAGAGTCAGAGGTAGCCCAAGGAGGAACTAACTTCTCAGGTGGCCAAAGACAGCGTCTGGCCATTGCGCGTGCCTTAGCTCGGAAGCCAGAAATCCTCATCTTTGATGACTCCTTCTCAGCCTTGGACTACAAGACAGACCGAGTTTTACGTCAAGAGCTAGCAGAGAAAACAAAATCTATGACCAAGCTTATCGTCGCACAACGTATTTCAACGATTATGGATGCTGATTTGATTTTGGTCTTGGATCAAGGTAAAGTCGTAGGACAAGGCACCCACAAGGAACTTCTAGCTACCAACGAAGTTTACCAAGAAATTGCCTATTCACAATTATCGAAGGAGGAATTGGAACATGGAAAATAAAAAAATGTCTCTCTGGAAACAGAGTAAACCCTATCTTGCAGGTCTCCAGTTTGCCCTTTTGATTGCCTTTTTAGCAACAATCCTATCTAATATCATTACTGTATATGGGCCAACCCGCATCAAGGAAATGACCAATATCATTGCCAGTGGTCTGGAAACAAGTGTGGATGTCGCGGCGGTTGCAGCCATTGGTAGTTTTTTAGCCGTCATCTATGTGATTGGACTCCTATCAAATTATTTGCAGGCCTTTCTGTTTACAACAGCCATTCAACGTTTTTCAGAGCGTTTGAGAAGAGCGATTGCAGAGAAAATTAATCGCCTACCATTGAGATATTTTGATGGACACTCTCAAGGGGATACCTTGTCTCGTGTGACCAATGACGTTGACACTGCAGCCCAGTCCCTCAATCAAAGTCTGGGAACAGTTCTTTCATCAACTTTACTGGTCGTGGCAGTCTTGGTAACCATGTTTGGAATGAACTGGATTTTGGCCTTGGTGACGGTTGTTTCAACTCTTATCGGTTTTGCCTTCGTGTCCGTCTTTATGGGCAAATCGCAGGGCTTCTTTAAGAGTCAGCAACAGGATTTGGCAGCTGTAAATAGCTATGTGGAGGAAATGTACTCTGGCCATAATGTGGTGACCAGTTACAACGCTATTGAGAGCACCAAAGAAGAATTTGCGACATTAAACCATCGTCTGTATGATAGCATCTGGAAATCTCAGTTTATTTCAGGGATTATGATGCCGATCATGATGTTTATTGGGAACTTTAGCTATGCCTTGGTGATTATCGTTGGTGCAGCCTTGGCTCTGAATGGGCAGATTAGTATTGGGATTATCGTTGCCTTTATGGCCTACGTTCGTATCTTTTCTCAGCCTCTTTCACAAATTGCCCAAGGGATTACTAGTTTGCAGCAGGCTAGCGCAGCCATGGGACGCGTCTTCGAATTCTTAGGTGAAGAGGAAATGGAAGACGAATCCCATAAAGAAAGACAATTGAGCGATATGAAAGGTCAAGTGGTCTTTGATCGAGTTTCCTTTGGTTATACACCAGAGCGAACTATTATCCATGACTTTTCTGCGACAGCTCATGCAGGTCAAAAGGTTGCCATTGTCGGACCGACTGGAGCTGGTAAGACAACCATTGTCAATCTTTTGATGAAGTTCTATGAGATTGATAAGGGAAGTATCCGCATCGATGGTGTGGATACCAAAGAGATGAAGCGTTCGGAAGTACACGATGCCTTTTCAATGGTCTTGCAGGATACTTGGCTCTTTGAAGGAACCATTCGCGACAATCTTATCTATAACCAAACAGCTATTAGTGATGAGTGCGTGATTGAAGCCAGTAAGGCTGTAGGGATTCACCACTTTATCATGACTCTACCAGATGGTTACGATACCGTCTTGGATGATACAGTGACCTTGTCTGTCGGACAAAAACAACTCTTGACCATTGCTCGTGCTTTGCTGAAAGATGCGCCGCTCTTGATTTTGGATGAGGCGACCTCTTCGGTTGATACCCGTACAGAGGAATTGATCCAGAAAGCCATGGACCGATTGATGGAGGGAAGAACTTCCTTTGTCATCGCCCACCGCTTGTCTACTATCCGAAATGCTGATTTGATTCTTGTCATGAAAGATGGCAATATCATCGAACAAGGAAATCATGATGAGTTGATGGCACAAGGAGGCTTCTACGCTGATCTTTATAACAGTCAGTTTACAGAAGACGAAGCAGAAGAATAAATCGAAAGAAGGCTTGACGGCCTTCTTTTTCTGCACTATACTAGAAGACGAGTGCTTCCCTATAAGCAAAATTTGAGTAAGTGATGAAAAAATATATGAAAAATTATCAAGAATGGTATGACCACATCGCTGGTAAGATTAAAAATAATCCTCTCTTTCTGAGTTTGTTAAGAACTTTTAATCGGTTCATGACCGTAGTTATGCCTATAGTTTATCTGACCTTGTTAGTCGCCACCTATTTCCAAGAAGGACTTGGGAAACAAATCTGGATGTATTTTTTTGTCCCTGCGTCAGGTTTTGTGATGTTGTCCCTTCTCCGTAAGAAACTCAATGCTCCTAGGCCTTATGAAGTTTGGGAAATTGTACCGCTACTAGACAGAGATAGTCCTGGTCAGTCTATGCCTAGTCGTCATGTCTTTTCAGCCACCATTATCTCTATGACTTGCTTACATGCTAGTCAAAGCATAGGGGTGATTTGTTTAATATTATCAGCCTTCCTGGGACTAGTGAGAGTCTTGGGGGGTGTGCATTATCCCAAGGATGTCTTGGTTGGTTATGCTTGCGGACTTGTGTGGGGTGTGATTTTCTTTCTATTTTGACCTGTAAGTTAAGGCGGTCCTAGAACCACTTACGTGGCTAAAGTAACCACTTGCTTTTTTGCTCTTGTTTTCTTATTTTTCCTTTGATATAGTAGAGTCAGAAAGGAGATGGAATGAAGTTACGAATCGAAATTGATAGCAATTTAGAGGAAACTGAAATTGTCATCAAGGCAGCGGCCTTGACAGATGAGATTGCGGATTTACAGCGACTCTTACAAGAGTCCAAGTCTCCTAGGTTGATTTTTTACAAAGGGACGGGTGAATATTATCTGGACTTGTCGGAAATTCTCTTCTTTGAGACAGAAGGGAACAAGATTTACGCCCATACCCAGAAAGATGCCTACGAAGTTCGGCTTAAACTCTATGAGTTAGAGGCTATCCTTCCTCGTTATTTTAGTCGGGTATCTAAGTCAACGATTGCTAATATTCGGCAAGTCTATTCGGTGGACAAGTCCTTTTCAGGAACGGGCACCATTTCCTTTTATCAGACCCACAAGGAGGTTCATGTGTCACGGCATTACCAATCCCTCCTAAAAGAAAATCTAAGAAACATGAGGTAAGAACATGAAAAAGAAAGCATTTGGTATTGTGTTGCTTATTTTTGCAGCTGTAATATTATTACAAGGAAATTTTGGAATCCCTTCTCTTGGAGGGCAAATTTGGCCCTTGATTGGCATTGCTTTTTTTGCCTACCAATCAGTTGGAGCTTTGTTGCGTCGCCACTTAACCTCAGCCTCTTTTACAGCTCTAGTAGCCCTCATGATTGCTAACCACTTTTATGATATTTTACCGATTCCAAATCAGTCTTTATTTTGGGCTAGTATTTTAATCGTAATGGGTGTCAGCGCACTCACTCATTCTAACAGAACTTGGAATGGAAAAAAATGGTGGTATGATGGTGAAAAGACCATTCTTACAGATAAGGAAGTCGCTTTTGGGACTGGGACTTTCTACAAGCAAGACCAAGAATTGGTAGAAGACCAAGTTGAAGTTGGTTTTGGGAATGCCAAGATATATTATGACAATGCAGAGATGTTAGGTGATAGTGCAACACTGAAAGTGGAAGTTGGTTTTGGCAATGCAGTTATCTATGTTCCTCAACATTGGAGAGTTGATTTAAAGGTGGAAACTTTCTGTGGTGTAGCCAAGGCAGATACTTCTCTAGCCCCAACCAGCAAAACCTTGATTATCCGTGGGGATGTGGCTTTTGGAAAGTTGGGAATTGTCTACGTTAAATAAAAAAATCTTCCAATTCCCTTGCAAAAATGAAGAAAGTGTGATAACATAGTACGGTATGTGGTGCTAGCACATCCGCTATATTAGATCTAATAGGAGGAAAACACAATGGCTAAAGTATGTTACTTTACAGGTCGTAAGACTGTATCAGGAAACAACCGTTCACACGCGATGAATCAAACAAAACGTGCCGTAAAACCAAACCTTCAAAAAGTTACTGTTCTTATCGATGGTAAACCTAAAAAAGTTTGGGCTTCAGCTCGTGCTTTGAAATCAGGTAAAGTTGAACGCGTTTAATAATAAAAGCAAAGGAGACCTTAGGGTCTTTTTTCTTTTATTGTGGGTATAAAATCATTTGAAAAACGGAGTAAATATCCGCTGATACAGTATTCTGCTTTTACACTTGGGCTGAAATATGATAAAATAGAGTATCAACTAGTTGAGGTAAAAAGGATGACTGTAAAAATTAATACAAAAGATGGTCAAATCGAACTAACAGATGAAGTGATTGCAACTGTCGTAGGCGGTGCAACAACTGAGATTTTTGGTGTGGTTGGTATGGCTAGTAAAAATGCCCTCAAAGATAATTTCCAAGCTCTGCTAGGTAAGGAAAATTATTCCAAAGGTGTCGTCGTAAAGGCGGCCGAAGATGGCAGTATTGCAGTTGATGTATATACCGTGTTGAGCTACGGAACAAAGATTAGCGAAGTGTCAAAAAACATTCAAGAGCGTGTTCGTTTTAGTTTGGAAAACCAACTTGGAATTACTGCTCAGACTGTAAATGTCTACATTCAAAATATCAAAGTTGTAGGAGAATAACCGTGTCAAAAATTACTACTAGCTTATTTCAAGAAATGGTGCAGGCTGCATCAACTCGCTTGAATAAGCAAGCTGAATATGTCAATTCATTAAACGTCTTTCCAGTTCCAGATGGAGATACTGGAACAAACATGGGAATGACCATTGAAAATGGAGCTAAGGAAGTTGCAGATAAGCCAGCTTCTACAGTTGGAGAGGTAGCGAGCATTCTTGCCAAAGGTCTTTTGATGGGTGCGCGTGGGAACTCAGGAGTTATTACGTCTCAGCTTTTCCGTGGATTTTCACAAGCCATCAAGGATAAAGACGAGTTAACAGGTCAAGACTTGGCCCTTGCCTTCCAATCAGGTGTGGAAGTTGCCTATAAGGCAGTGATGAAACCTGTTGAAGGAACGATTTTGACAGTTTCTCGTGGTGCTGCTATCGGTGCTAAGAAAAAAGCTGAGCAAACAGATGACGCTGTTGAAGTCATGCGCGCAGCCGTGGAAGGTGCTAAAACAGCTCTTGCTAAAACGCCAGACATGCTTCCTGTCCTGAAGGAAGTTGGCGTTGTAGACTCAGGTGGTCAAGGATTGGTCTTTATCTACGAAGGTTTCCTTTCTGCCCTTACTGGCGAATATATTGCATCTGAGGATTTTGTAGCGACTCCGGCCAACATGAGTGAAATGATCAATGCAGAACATCACAAGTCTGTAGCTGGTCATGTAGCGACTGAGGACATCACCTTTGGTTACTGTACTGAAATCATGGTAGCTCTTAAGCAAGGTCCAACCTATGCCAAAGATTTTGACTACGATGAATTCCGTAACTACTTGAATGAACTTGGAGATTCTCTCCTCGTTGTCAATGATGATGAAATCGTCAAAGTCCATGTCCATACAGAAGATCCAGGTCTTGTTATGCAAGAAGGTCTCAAATATGGTAGCTTGGTCAAGGTAAAAGTTGACAATATGCGTAACCAACACGAGGCACAGGTTGAGAAAGAAGCTGCTCAAGTTAGCAAACCAGCTGAAGAAAAAGAGTATGCTTTGATTGCTGTGGTGGCTGGTAAAGGTCTAGCAGATATCTTCCGTTCTCAAGGTGTAGATTATGTTATCGAAGGCGGTCAAACTATGAACCCTTCAACAGAAGACTTTATCAAGGCTGTTGAACAGGTCAACGCTCGTAACATCATCTTCCTACCAAACAACAAGAACATCTTCATGGCAGCTCAATCTGCAGCAGAAGTTTTGGAGCAACCAGCAGTAGTGGTAGAAGCTCGTACTCTTCCTCAAGGTTTGACAAGTCTTCTTGCCTTTGATCCAAGCAAGTCCATTGAAGAAAACCAAGAGCGTATGACTGCTGCTCTTAGTGATGTCGTTAGCGGAAGCGTCACAACAGCCGTTCGTGATACAACCATTGATGGCTTAGAAATCCATGAAAATGACAATCTTGGTATGGTAGATGGGAAAATCCTCGTGTCAAACCCTGATATGCACCAAACCTTGACTGAAACATTGAAACATATGTTGGATGAAGATAGTGAAATCGTAACCTTCTATATCGGTGAAGACGGGAGCGAAGAACTTGCTAATGAAATTGCTCAAGAAATCGCAGAAGAATTCGAAGACGTTGAAGTTGAGATTCACCAAGGCCAACAACCTGTTTACCCATACCTATTTAGTGTGGAATAAGATTAATGAAGGACTGAGAAATCAGTTCTTTTTTATTTGATAGTAAATGAAATCGGTATCTTTTTTAATAAAAACAAAAATAACATTCATAAATAAACGTTAAAATAGAAAATTCAGAAAATTTCTTCTTTTCTCTTGAAAAATCTTGAAAAAATGGTATGATAGTAACAAGTTATTTTTAAGAGGAAAGAAAGGGGAACAATGGAGAAAATCAGTTTAGAATCTCCTAAGACGGGGTCGGACCTAGTTTTGGAAACACTTCGTGATTTAGGAATTGATACCATCTTTGGTTATCCTGGTGGTGCAGTCTTGCCTTTTTATGATGCGATATATAATTTTAAAGGCATTCGCCATATTCTAGGGCGCCATGAGCAAGGTTGTTTGCATGAAGCTGAAGGTTATGCTAAATCAACTGGAAAGTTGGGTGTTGCCGTCGTCACTAGCGGACCGGGAGCAACAAATGCCATTACAGGGATTGCGGATGCCATGAGCGATAGCGTTCCCCTTTTGGTCTTTACAGGTCAGGTGGCGCGAGCAGGGATTGGGAAGGATGCCTTTCAGGAGGCAGACATCGTGGGAATTACTATGCCAATCACTAAGTACAATTACCAAGTTCGTGAGACAGCTGATATCCCTCGAATTATTACGGAAGCTGTCCATATCGCGACTACAGGTCGACCAGGGCCAGTCGTCATTGACCTACCTAAAGACGTATCTGCTTTGGAAACAGACTTCATTTATTCACCAGAAGTGAACCTACCAAGCTATCAACCGACTCTTGAGCCAAATGATATGCAAATCAAGAAAATCTTGAAGCAATTGTCCAAGGCTAAAAAGCCAGTCTTGCTTGCTGGTGGTGGAATTAGCTATGCTGAAGCAGCTGCAGAATTAAATGAATTTGCAGAACGCTATCAAATTCCAGTGGTAACCAGTCTTTTGGGGCAAGGTACGATTGCAACGAGTCACCCACTCTTCCTTGGAATGGGCGGTATGCACGGGTCATTCGCAGCTAATATTGCCATGACGGAAGCGGACTTTATGATTAGTATTGGTTGCCGTTTCGATGACCGCTTGACAGGAAATCCTAAGACCTTCGCTAAGAATGCCAAGGTTGCTCACATTGATATTGACCCTGCCGAGATTGGCAAGATTATCAGTGCAGATATTCCAGTAGTTGGAGATGCTAAGAAAGCCTTGCAAATGTTGCTGGCTGAGCCGACAGTTCATAACAATACTGAGAAATGGATTGAAAAAGTTACTAAAGACAAGAACCGCGTTCGTTCTTATGACAAGAAAGAGCGTGTGGTTCAGCCGCAAGCTGTTATTGAACGAATTGGTGAATTAACTAATGGAGATGCCATTGTGGTAACAGACGTTGGTCAACACCAAATGTGGACAGCTCAGTATTATCCCTATCAAAATGAACGTCAGTTAGTGACTTCAGGTGGTTTGGGAACGATGGGATTCGGAATTCCAGCAGCAATTGGGGCTAAAATTGCTAACCCAGATAAGGAAGTAGTCTTGTTTGTTGGGGATGGTGGTTTCCAAATGACTAACCAGGAATTGGCTATTTTGAACATTTACAAGGTGCCAATTAAGGTGGTTATGCTGAACAACCACTCACTTGGAATGGTTCGCCAATGGCAGGAATCCTTCTATGAAGGTAGAACGTCTGAGTCGGTCTTTGATACCCTTCCTGATTTCCAATTGATGGCGCAGGCTTACGGTATTAAAAACTATAAGTTTGACAATCCTGAGACCTTGGCTCAAGACCTTGAAGTGATCACTGAGGATGTACCTATGCTAATCGAGGTAGATATTTCTCGTAAGGAACAGGTGTTACCAATGGTACCAGCTGGTAAGAGTAATCATGAGATGTTGGGGGTGAAGTTCCATGCGTAGAATGTTAACAGCAAAACTACAAAATCGTTCAGGAGTCCTCAATCGCTTTACAGGTGTCCTGTCTCGCCGTCAGGTTAATATCGAAAGTATCTCTGTTGGAGCAACAGAAGATCCGAATGTATCGCGTATCACCATTATTATTGATGTAGCTTCACATGATGAAGTGGAGCAAATCATTAAGCAACTCAATCGTCAGATTGATGTGATTCGCATTCGTGATATTACAGACAAGCCTCATTTGGAGCGCGAGGTGATTTTGGTTAAGATGTCAGCGCCAGCTGAGAAGCGAGCTGAGATTCTAGCCATTATTCAACCTTTCCGTGCAACAGTGGTAGACGTAGCACCAAGCTCAATTACCATTCAAATGACAGGAAATGCTGAAAAGAGTGAAGCTCTATTGCGAGTCATTCGACCATACGGTATTCGCAATATTGCTAGAACGGGTGCAACTGGATTTACCCGCGATTAATACTCTTCGAAAATCAAATTCAAATCACGTCAGCTTTGCCTTGCCGTACTCAAGTACAGCCTGCGGCTAGCTTCCTAATTTGCTCTTTGATTTTCATTGAGTATAAAAATATTTTAAATTTGTTAAACCAGCCTAAAAGGCAATAAATAATAGAAAAGAGAGAAAAAACTATGGCAGTTCAAATGGAATATGAAAAAGATGTTAAAGTAGCAGCACTTGACGGTAAAAAAATCGCCGTTATCGGTTATGGTTCACAAGGACATGCGCATGCTCAAAACTTGCGTGACTCAGGTCGCGATGTCATCATCGGTGTACGTCCAGGTAAATCTTTTGACAAAGCAAAAGAAGATGGATTTGACACTTACACAGTAGCAGAAGCTACTAAATTGGCTGACGTTATCATGATTTTGGCACCAGACGAAATCCAACAAGAATTGTACGAAGCAGAAATCGCTCCAAACTTGGAAGCTGGGAATGCAGTGGGATTTGCTCATGGTTTCAATATCCACTTTGAGTTTATCAAAGTTCCTGCGGATGTAGATGTTTTCATGTGTGCACCTAAAGGACCGGGACACTTGGTACGTCGTACTTATGAAGAAGGATTTGGTGTACCAGCTCTTTATGCAGTATACCAAGATGCAACAGGAAATGCGAAAAACATTGCTATGGACTGGTGTAAAGGTGTTGGAGCAGCTCGTGTAGGTCTTCTTGAAACAACATACAAAGAAGAAACTGAAGAAGATTTGTTTGGTGAACAAGCTGTACTTTGCGGTGGTTTGACTGCCCTTATTGAAGCAGGTTTCGAAGTCTTGACAGAAGCAGGTTACGCTCCAGAATTGGCTTACTTTGAAGTTCTTCACGAAATGAAATTGATCGTTGACTTGATCTACGAAGGTGGATTCAAGAAAATGCGTCAATCAATTTCAAATACTGCTGAGTATGGTGACTATGTATCAGGTCCACGTGTGATTACTGAGCAAGTTAAAGAAAACATGAAAGCTGTCTTGGCAGACATCCAAAATGGTAAATTTGCAAATGACTTTGTAAATGACTATAAAGCTGGACGTCCAAAATTGACTGCTTACCGTGAACAAGCAGCTAACCTTGAAATTGAAAAAGTTGGTGCAGAATTGCGTAAAGCAATGCCATTCGTTGGTAAAAACGACGATGATGCATTTAAAATCTATAACTAATTGATAGAAATTAAGGTGAAGGCGAGTTGGGGGACTAACTCGCTTTTATAATCAATTCATCTCTCTTTTAAGAGGATGGATTGTGATAATATGAAATAGTCTAGGAGAAAAAGATGTTAAGTTCAAAAGATATCATCAAGGCTCATAAGGTCTTGAACGGTGTGGTTGTGAATACCCCACTGGATTACGACCATTATTTATCGGAGAAGTATGGTGCTAAGATTTATTTGAAAAAAGAAAATGCCCAGCGTGTTCGCTCCTTTAAAATTCGTGGTGCCTATTATGCCATTTCCCAGCTCAGCAAGGAAGAGCGTGAACGTGGGGTAGTCTGTGCTTCTGCAGGAAATCATGCGCAGGGAGTTGCCTATACTTGTAATGAGATGAAAATTCCTGCTACTATCTTTATGCCCATTACTACGCCGCAACAAAAGATTGGTCAAGTTCGCTTTTTTGGTGGGGACTTCGTAACCATTAAACTAGTTGGAGATACCTTTGATGCCTCAGCTAAAGCAGCTCAAGAATTTACAGTCTCTGAAAATCGTACCTTTATTGATCCCTTTGATGATGCTCATGTTCAAGCAGGTCAAGGAACCGTCGCTTATGAGATTTTAGAAGAAGCTCGAAAAGAATCGATTGATTTTGATGCTGTCTTGGTTCCTGTTGGAGGTGGTGGTCTGATTGCTGGGGTTTCTACCTATATCAAAGAAACAAATCCAGAGATTGAAGTCATCGGAGTAGAGGCTAATGGGGCACGTTCCATGAAGGCTGCCTTTGAAGCTGGTGGGCCTGTCAAACTCAAAGAAATTGATAAATTTGCGGATGGGATTGCTGTGCAAAAGGTAGGTCAGTTGACCTATGAGGCAACTCGTCAACATGTTCAAACTTTGGTAGGTGTCGATGAGGGATTGATTTCTGAAACCTTGATTGACCTCTACTCTAAGCAAGGGATTGTCGCAGAACCTGCTGGAGCGGCTAGTATCGCCTCTTTAGAGGTTTTAGCTGAATATATCAAGGGGAAAACCATTTGTTGTATCATTTCTGGAGGAAATAATGATATCAACCGTATGCCAGAAATGGAAGAGCGTGCCTTGATTTATGATGGCATCAAGCATTACTTTGTGGTCAATTTTCCACAGCGTCCAGGAGCTTTGCGTGAGTTTGTAAATGATATCTTGGGGCCAAATGATGATATCACACGTTTTGAGTATATCAAACGAGCTAGTAAGGGAACAGGCCCAGTATTAATTGGGATCGCTTTAGCAGATAAGCATGATTATGCAGGCTTGATTCGTCGCATGGAAGGTTTTGATCCATCTTATATTAACTTAAATGGTAATGAAACGCTCTATAATATGCTTGTCTGAGGACTAATAAAAAAATATCATATTATTTGCACAACTGATGTATAGGTGTTATAATGAGAGTGAAGAAAGGGGGCGATTCCTATGGACTTAGGAAATCTATCGTGCTATTTCTACTACAACTCACTATAGCACCTATTATTTTTTATTTCAGCTTATAATAATAAAGAAGAATGACTTGTTATATATAGGGTTATTTTTTAGAATACCATATTTTACATATATCTAATTTTAAGTTTGATTAAATATAATAGGAATTAGAAAAAATAATCAATGCTTATAAAGTAGATTTGGTGAGTTGATTGAATATAGTATATGATAGCAGTAATATGAGGTGAGTAGAACATTTGGAATACTAGGAAGTGCTATTCTAAATGCTGATTATAATAGCGGTGTGTTATAAGAATATGCAAAATTTGATGAGATAAGTCAATTGTACCGGTTAAAAAAGTTAAATAGTAACAGGAAGGTAACCAAAGGAAATAGAAAGGACAAAATAGATATGAGATAGTCCGAAAAGGAAGATTCTCTTTGACAAACTTATAGATTAAAATGAAGATATAGAATATGACTCCTGTTTATCCTATTGAGAAACTGGTATTTTTTCTCGGTGAATATTTTTGCGAATTTGAAGTTTAATAATTCAATTGTTTTTGGGGCGCTTACTAATGGGTTATAGCAACTAAAAACCTATATATTATCGGCTTTAAAAAAGAAGTAAGAAAAAACTAAATCATTTGTTTTATTGAATATATGTTTTTTTATTGACAAAAGACATAAAAACGTATAGAATAATATATCGTAAAGAAGAAAATAGGAGAAGGACATGGCTAAGTCAAACTTTGAAAAAGTAGAATCAGTTGTTGGCTGGGTTCGTGATAAGAAAATCACAGGCTACCGTATCTCTAAAGAAACGAATGCGCGTGAAATGTCTATCATTGCTCTAGCGCAGGGTCGTGCAAAAGTAAAAAATATTTCATTTGAAACAGCTCTAGGTTTAATTGATTTCTATGAAAAAAATCATGAAAAATTTGAAGATTAATCTTTGGATAATGGCGGATTCTTGAATTGGGTCTGCCTTTTCATTTTGAGGACAGCAAAAAGACTGCACGATTGATGCAGCCTTTTCTTTTTATTTGATACTCTTCGAAAATCAAATTCAAACCACGTCAGCTTAACCTTGCCGTACTCAAGTACAGCCTGCGGCTAGCTTCCTAGTTTGCTCTTTGATTTTCATTGAGTATGAGATAGCGTTGAAGGAACTCTTTTGTTCGGTCTTCTTTAGGATTGGTGAAGAGGTCTTCTGGCTTACCTTCTTCAGCAATGACACCCTTATCCATAAAGATAACACGGTGAGAGACATCACGAGCGAATTCCATCTCGTGAGTCACGACAATCATAGTCAAGCCTTCTTGGGCCAGTTCCTGCATGATTTTGAGGACTTCTCCAACCATTTCTGGATCGAGAGCTGATGTTGGTTCGTCAAAGAGAATAGCGTCTGGATTCATGGAGAGGGCACGAGCGATAGCCACACGTTGTTTTTGACCGCCTGAGAGTTGTTTGGGTTTCGCTTGCCAGTAGCGTTCTCCCATGCCGACTTTTTCTAGGTTTTCTTTGGCGATCTTTTCAGCTTCTGTGCGTTCACGTTTAAGGACTGTTGTCTGAGCGACTATTGTGTTTTCAAGAACGTTGAGATTTTCAAAGAGGTTAAAGGATTGGAAAACCATTCCCAATTTTTCACGGTATTGCGTGAGGTCGTAGCCTTTTTCGAGGACGTTTTGTCCATGATAAAGGATTTGTCCATCAGTTGGTGTTTCAAGTAGGTTAATGGAGCGTAGGAAGGTCGATTTCCCGCTTCCAGAGCTTCCGATGATAGAGATAACTTCTCCCTTGTGGACAGTGAGAGAAATGTCTTTTAGCACTTCGTTTTGTCCATAGGATTTTTTGAGGTGTTTAATTTCAAGGATTGCTTGGGTCATTATTTCAAATCCTCCGTTTGCATTTGGTTAGCACCTGTAGTATAGGTATCCATGTCCATTCGGCGTTCGATGAAGCGGAGGATACGTGTTACGGTGAAGGTGAGGACAAAGTAAATCACGGCGATGATTGTAAATGTCTGGAAGTATTGATAAGTTTGTGTTGCCACGGTATTTCCTGAGAAATAAAGTTCGACAACAGAGATAACGTTCAATACAGATGTATCTTTGATATTGATGACAAATTCATTACCCGTTGCTGGTAGGATGTTACGAACTACCTGAGGGAGGACAATCTTACGCATGGTTTGGTTATGAGTCATACCAAGAGCAGTAGCGGCTTCAAATTGTCCCTTGTCAACCGCTAGGATACCACCACGGACGATTTCAGTCATGTAGGCTCCGGTGTTGATTGAAACGATGAAGATAGCAGCCAGTGTACGGTCAAGGTTGATACCGAAAGCTTGGGCAGTTCCATAGTAGATAACCATTGATTGAACGATCATTGGAGTACCACGGAAAATTTCAATGTAGACATTGAGGATCCAGCTGACTAGTTTTTGTAGGCCATAAATGGCTTTGTTTTCAGAGAGAGGAGCAGTACGGAAGACACCAATGGCAAGACCGATAATGAGACCTATGATGGTTCCGACAATTGAGATTAAAAGAGTGATACCAGCACCACGCAAGAGTTGTTGCCAGTTTTCAGAAAGAATTTTAGCGACTTGGCTAAAGAAACTACTGCTAGCCTCCTCAGTTGTTGTAGCTTCTGCAGGTTGTTCCTTGATCATACGATCCATCAAGGCAACTTGGTCGTCTTTTGAAATGGTTTCAATGCTGGCATTGATTTGGCTAATACGATTGTCATCTTTACGAAGTCCAATGGCGATAGCTGTATCTTCTTCCCCAGTTTTGAAACCTGGTTCCACTTGGACCATCTTGAACTTAGAGTTAGCAGCTTCAGCAGTCAGAGCTTCTGGGCGTTCAGAAACATAGGCATCGATGACACCAGCCTCAAGAGCTTGGCGCATTTGGGCGAAGTCTCCCATGGCTGTTTCTTTTTTAGCACCTGAGATTTGTGCAATCAAGTCGTAGAGGTAGACACCTTGTTGGGAAGTGATTTTCGCACCATTAAAGTCATCTAAAGATTTAGCATTTGCGTAGGCAGAATCTTTTTTGACTAGTAGAACTGGTTCGCTAGTGTAGTAACTGCTCGAAAAGGCAATTTCTTGTTTGCGCTCAGCAGTAGGACTCATACCTGCGATAATCATGTCAATCTTACCAGAAGTAAGGGCAGGGACTAGACCTTCCCACTTGGTTTTAACAACCAAAGGTTCTTTACCTAAGTCCTTAGCGATTTTCTTGGCGATTTGAACATCGTATCCGTTAGCGTACTGGTTAGTCCCGTCGATTTTGACAGCTCCATTGCTATCATCATCCTGAGTCCAGTTAAAGGGAGCATATGCTGCTTCCATTCCGATGCGTAAATATTCATCGGCTTGGGCAACATTAACAAATCCCAGCATCAGCAAGAGACTTGTGAAAATAGATAAGTATATTTTTCTCATGATTTCTCCTATTTCTAATCTATTAAAAAATAACTGTCTCCTATTTTATCGAAAAAAACTCTATTTTTCAATATAGGTAAGCCCTTACTTGAGAAAAAATGATATAATGATAACAAATATAAAAAGGGGGCTTAGTTGATGAAAAAAACTTTTTTCTTACTAGTGTTAGGCTTGTTTTGTCTTCTGCCATTCTCTGTTTTTGCCATTGATTTCAAGATAAACTCTTATCAAGGTGATTTGTATATTCATGCAGACAATACAGCAGAATTTAGACAGAAGATAGTTTACCAGTTTGAGGAGGACTTTAAGGGTCAAATCGTGGGGCTTGGTCGTGCAGGCAAGATGCCTAGCGGATTTGACATTGACCCTCATCCAAAGGTTCAGGCTTCGAAAAATGGTGCTGAACTGACAGATGTTACGAGCGAAGTGACAGAAGGAGCAGATGGTTATACTGTTAAAGTTTATAATCCAGGTCAAGATGGCGATACAGTTGAAGTTGACCTTATCTGGAACTTAAAGAATTTGCTTTTCCTTTATGATGATATCGCTGAATTAAATTGGCAGCCTCTGACAGATAGTTCAGGGACTATTGGAAAGTTTGAATTTCATGTAAGGGGAGACAAGGGGGCTGAAAAACTCTTTTTCCACACAGGAAAACTTTTTAAAGAAGGAACGGTTGAAAAGAGTAACCTTGATTATACTATTCGTTTAGACGATCTTCCACCTAAGCGTGGAGTTGAGTTGCATGCCTATTGGCCTCTAACTGATTTTGCTAGCGCTAGGGATCAGGGCTTGAAAGGGAATCGTTTAGAAGAATTTAATAAGATAGAAGACTCGATTGTTAAAGAAAAAGATCAGAGTAAACAACTCCTTACTTGGGTATTTCCTGTGCTACTTTCCATTTCCTTGTTATTGAGCGTCTGCTTCTATTTTATCTATAGAAGAAAGACCACTCCTTCAGTCAAATATGCTAAAAATCATCGTCTTTATGAACCACCAATGGAATTAGAGCCTATGGTTTTATCAGAAGCAGTCTACTCGACCTCTTTAGAGGAAGTGAGTCCTCTAACCAAAGGAGCAGGAAAATTCACCTTTGACCAACTTATTCAAGCTACTTTGTTAGATGTGATAGACCGTGGGAATGTCTCTATCATTTCAGAAGGAGATGCAGTTGGCTTGAGGCTGGTAAGAGAAGATGGTTTGTCAAGCTTTGAGATAGACTGTCTAAATCTGGCTTTTTCAGGCAAAAAAGAAACAACTCTTTCCAATTTGTTTGCGGATTACAAGGTATCTGATAGTCTTTATCGTAGAGCAAAAGTCTCTGATGAAAAACGGATTCAAGCAAAGGGGCGTCAGCTCAAATCATCTTTTGAAGAGGTATTGAAAGAGATGCAAGAAGGAGTGAGAAAGCGAGTTTCCTTCTGGGGACTTCCAGATTATTATCGTCCTTTAACTGGTGGGGAAAAGGCCTTGCAAGTAGGTATGGGACTCTCTACTATTTTACCCCTATTTATTGGATTTGGCTTTTTCTTGTATAGTTTGGATGTTCATGCTTATTTTTACCTCCCCTTGCCAATACTTGGTTTTCTAGGTTTGGTTTTGGCTGTTTTCTATTATTGGAAGCTTCGATTAGATAATCGTGATGGTGTCCTAAATGAAGCAGGAGCAGAAGTCTACTATCTCTGGACCAGTTTTGAAAATATGTTGCGTGAGATTGCACGATTGGATCAGGCTGAATTGGAAAGTATTGTGGTCTGGAATCGCCTCTTGGTCTATGCGACTTTATTTGGCTATGCGGATAAGGTTAGTCATTTGATGAAGGTTCATCACATCCAAGTAGAAAATCCAGATATCAATCTCTATGTAGCTTATGGCTGGCATAGTATGTTTTATCATTCAAGCGCGCAAATGAGCCATTATGCTAGTGTCGCAAATACAGCAAGCACCTACTCTGTATCTTCTGGAAGTGGAAGTTCTGGCGGTGGCTTCTCTGGAGGCGGAGGTGGCGGCAGTATCGGCGCCTTTTAAAGAGAACTGACATAGACTGAAAAAGTATGCTATAATGGAAGATAGAAAAAAGGAGTAATCTATGTATCTTATTGAAATTTTAAAATCTATCTTCTTCGGGATTGTCGAAGGAATTACGGAATGGTTGCCGATTTCCAGTACAGGTCACTTGATCCTAGCAGAGGAATTTATCCAATACCAAAATCAAAATGAAGCCTTTATGTCCATGTTTAATGTCGTGATTCAGCTTGGTGCTATTTTAGCGGTTATGGTGATTTACTTTAACAAGCTCAATCCTTTCAAACCGACTAAGGACAAGCAGGAAATTCGTAAGACTTGGAGACTGTGGTTGAAGGTCTTGGTTGCAACTTTGCCTTTACTTGCCGTCTTTAAGTTTGATGATTGGTTTGATACCCACTTCCATAACATGGTTTCAGTTGCTCTCATGTTGATTATCTATGGGATTGCCTTTATCTATTTGGAAAAGCGCAATAAAGCTCGTGCTATCGAGCCAAGTGTGACAGAGTTGGACAAGCTTCCTTATACGACAGCTTTCTATATCGGACTCTTCCAAGTTCTTGCCCTTTTGCCAGGAACTAGCCGTTCTGGGGCCACAATCGTCGGTGGTTTATTGAATGGAACCAGTCGTTCTGTTGTGACAGAATTTACCTTCTATCTTGGAATTCCTGTTATGTTTGGAGCTAGTGCCTTAAAGATTTTCAAATTTGTGAAAGCAGGACAACTCTTGAGCTTTGGGCAATTGTTCTTGCTCTTGGTTGCGATGGGAGTCGCCTTTGCAGTCAGCATGGTCGCTATTCGTTTCTTGACCAGTTATGTGAAAAAACACGACTTTACTCTTTTTGGTAAATACCGCATCGTGCTTGGTGGTGTCTTGCTACTTTACAGTTTTGTTCGTTTATTTGTATAAGAAAAACCTTGAAGGGTCAGCTCTTCAAGGTTTTATACTCCATGAAAATCAAAAAGCAAACTAGGAAGCTAGCCGCAGGCTGCTCAAAGCACTGCTTTGAGGTTGTAAATAAGACTGACAGAGTCAGTAACATATACCTACGGTAAGGCGACGCTGACGTGGTTTGAAGATATTTTCGAAGAGTATTAAAATCCAGTCACGGTAATCCCCAACAGGCGGACACCTCTTTCTTTCTCGCTTAATTCTTCATAGAGTTGCAGGGCTATTTGGCTTATCTGACTAGCATCCTGTGTTTTTTGAGGCAGACTTTTTCGTCTAGTAAGAGTTGAAAAGTCCTCGTAGCGAATTTTCAGAATAACAATTTTTCCAGATTTTTCTTGTTGATTGAGATTGAGAGCGACTCTTTCTGATAGGAGAGTTAGCTCTTTTTTGATATCTTCCTCGGCACGGAGAATCTTTCCATAGGTTTTTTCCTTGCCGATTGATTTACGGATGCGATTGGATTTGACTGGGGAATTGTGAATACCACGAGCCTTTCGATAAAGGTCATAGCCCAGTCTGCCAAATCGGTCTATTAGGGTCACTTCAGGCACTTCAAGCAAATCAGCGCCAGTAAAAACACCCATTTGATGAAGTCGTTCCACCGTCTTTTTTCCTACTCCATGAAACTTGGAAATATCCATTTGTTTTAGAAAATCCTCAGCTTGTTCAGGTAGAATCACTGTCAGACCATGTGGTTTTTGATAATCGCTCGCCATTTTAGCTAAGAATTTGTTGTAGGAAACACCGGCAGAAGCAGTTAGATGAAGTTCTTGCCAGATATCCTCTTGAATGAGGCGAGCGATTTTGACTGCTGACTTAATCCCGAGTTTATTTTCTGTTACATCCAAATAGGCTTCGTCAATGCTCATAGGTTCAATCAAATCTGTATAACGCTTAAAGATAGCTCGAATCTGGAGTCCCACAGCTTTATATTTTTCATAATTTCCTGAGATAAAGACGGCCTGAGGACAACGTTCGTAGGCTTCTTTAGAACTCATAGCAGAATGGACACCAAAAGCTCGTGCCTCATAGCTACAAGTAGAAACGACTCCCCGCCCACCTGTTTGCCGAGGGTCGCTGCCGATAATGACAGGTTTTCCTCTGAGTTTAGGATTGTCTCTGATTTCTACCGCAGCAAAAAAGGCATCCATGTCAATATGGATGATTTTTCTTGACAAATCATTTAACAAGGGAAAAATCAACATGCCTAGCCTCTTTTTACTGCTTATTTTCTTATATTATACCCTTTTTTCTGAAAAAAAGAAAAAAGGACTTTGTTTTTTCAAAAATATAATACAGTTTGGAATGAAATATAGACTGTTTTAGAAAAGAAAGTGTAAAAATAGGGGTTTTCCACTTGTTGAAAACGATTACTGTGTGGTATACTTGTCTCATGAATGTAACAGATAGTTGTTACTAGAAAGAAAAAAGAGGACATTAACATGGTTGTTAAGACAGTTGTTGAAGCACAAGATATTTTTGACAAAGCTTGGGAAGGCTTCAAAGGCGTAGATTGGAAAGAAAAAGCAAGTGTATCACGCTTTGTACAAGCTAACTACACACCTTACGATGGAGACGAAAGCTTCCTTGCTGGACCAACAGAACGTTCACTTCACATCAAAAAAATTGTAGAAGAAACTAAGGCTCACTACGAAGAAACTCGTTTCCCAATGGACACTCGTCCAACATCTATCGCTGATATCCCTGCTGGATTTATTGATAAAGAAAACGAAGTTATCTTTGGTATCCAAAATGACGAACTCTTCAAATTGAACTTCATGCCAAAAGGTGGTATCCGTATGGCTGAAACTACTTTGAAAGAAAATGGATACGAACCAGACCCAGCTGTTCACGAAATCTTTACTAAATACGTAACAACAGTTAACGACGGTATCTTCCGTGCCTACACTTCAAATATCCGTCGCGCTCGTCACGCACACACTGTAACTGGTCTTCCAGATGCATACTCACGCGGACGTATCATCGGTGTTTACGCACGTCTTGCTCTTTACGGTGCAGACTACTTGATGCAAGAAAAAGTAAACGACTGGAATGCAATCGAAGAAATCGATGAAGAAACAATCCGTCTTCGTGAAGAAATCAACCTTCAATACCAAGCATTGCAACAAGTTGTTCGCTTGGGTGACCTATACGGAGTTGACGTTCGCAAACCAGCGATGAACGTTAAAGAAGCTATCCAATGGGTTAACATCGCCTTCATGTCTGTTTGCCGTGTGATCAACGGTGCTGCTACATCTCTAGGACGTGTACCAATCGTATTGGACATCTTTGCAGAACGTGACCTTGCTCGTGGTACATTTACTGAATCAGAAATCCAAGAATTCGTTGATGATTTCGTTATGAAACTTCGTACAGTTAAATTTGCTCGTACTAAAGCTTATGACCAATTGTACTCAGGTGACCCAACATTCATCACAACTTCTATGGCTGGTATGGGTAACGATGGTCGTCACCGTGTTACTAAGATGGACTACCGTTTCTTGAACACTCTTGACAATATCGGTAACTCTCCTGAACCAAACTTGACAGTTCTTTGGACTGACAAATTGCCATACAACTTCCGTCGCTACTGTATGCACATGAGCCACAAACACTCTTCTATCCAATACGAAGGTGTAACAACAATGGCTAAAGACGGATATGGTGAAATGAGCTGTATCTCATGCTGTGTGTCTCCACTTGACCCAGAAAATGAAGAACAACGCCACAACATCCAGTACTTTGGTGCGCGTGTAAACGTATTGAAAGCCCTTCTTACTGGTTTGAACGGTGGTTACGACGATGTACACAAAGACTACAAAGTATTTGACATCGAACCAATCCGTGACGAAGTTCTTGAATTCGAATCAGTTAAAGCTAACTTTGAAAAATCTCTTGACTGGTTGACTGACACTTACGTAGATGCTTTGAACATCATCCACTACATGACTGATAAGTACAACTACGAAGCTGTTCAAATGGCCTTCTTGCCAACTAAACAACGTGCGAACATGGGATTCGGTATCTGTGGATTTGCTAACACTGTTGATACATTGTCAGCTATCAAATACGCTACAGTTAAACCAATCCGTGATGAAAATGGCTACATCTACGATTACGAAACAATCGGTGAATACCCACGTTGGGGTGAAGATGACCCACGTTCAAACGAATTGGCAGAATGGTTAATCGAAGCTTATACAACTCGTCTACGTAGCCACAAACTTTACAAAGACGCAGAAGCTACAGTTTCACTTTTGACTATCACATCTAACGTTGCTTACTCTAAACAAACTGGTAACTCACCAGTCCACAAAGGTGTATACCTCAACGAAGATGGTTCTGTGAACTTGTCTAAACTTGAATTCTTCTCACCAGGTGCTAACCCATCTAACAAAGCTAAAGGTGGATGGTTGCAAAACTTGAACTCACTTTCTAGCCTTGACTTTAGTTATGCAGCTGATGGTATCTCATTGACTACACAAGTATCACCTCGCGCTCTTGGTAAGACTCGTGACGAGCAAGTTGATAACTTGGTAACAATTCTTGATGGTTACTTCGAAAACGGTGGACAACACGTTAACTTGAACGTTATGGACTTGAACGATGTTTACGAAAAGATTATGTCAGGTGAAGACGTTATCGTACGTATCTCTGGATACTGTGTAAACACTAAATACCTCACTCCAGAACAAAAAACTGAATTGACACAACGTGTCTTCCACGAAGTTCTTTCAATGGATGATGCCTTGGATGCATTGAGCTAATCAAGTTCTTGAATAATGAAATAAGGAACCCTCGGTCAGTCGACTGAGGGTTGTTTTTTGGGATCTTAAATTCCTTAAGTCAGGTACTGAAATGTCTGACCGAGATTCAAAGATACTTGTTGAGTTGCGGGAGGTATTTGATACTCAATGAAAATCAAAGAGCAAACTAGGAAGCTAGCCGCAGATTGCTCAAAGCACTGCTTTGAGGTTGTAGATAGAGCTGACGTGGTTTGAATTTTATTTTCGAAGAGTATGAAAATAAAAACACCACACTTTGTAAGACACAAGGTGTGGTTGTATTTTATCTCTTAGACCAAGTTCTCTTCATAAAGAGAAGTAGGATTGGGTAAATTTCCAAGCGACCTGCAATCATTGCAAAGGAGAGGAGGATTTTTGAGATAGGGCTAAATATGGAGAAACTAGATGTCGTTCCTAGAATAGGTCCTATATTATTGAAACAGCTAAAGACAGCACTGGTCACAACCAGAAAATCATTGCTATCTAGGCTGACAATAAAGATAAGGGATAGCAGAATCATAGAATAGATGACAAAGTACTTGAGAATCTTATGCTGGGTATCTTTGTCAATCACCGTTTTATTAACATGGAGGGTCAAAACACGGTGGGGTGATAGGATTGACAAAATTTGATTTTTAGCAATTTTTGAAAGGATGAGGCCTCGAATAACCTTGAGTCCACCTGCGGTTGAACCAGCAGAACCACCGATTCCCATGAGGAAGAGGAGGATAAACTGGGAGAAGAGGGGCCAGTTGGTAATGTCTCCGTAACCAAAACCAGTCGTTGTAATGATATTGGAAACCTGGAAGAAGGCCATTTCAAAGCTCTTGGAAAATCCTGGGTAGAGATAGAGGGTATTGAGGCTAATCAAGCCTGTAGAAACCATCACGATGACCAAGTAAGCCCGAAGTTCTTCATCTCCAAAGAAGGCCTTGACGCGACGGAGCATAAGGTAGTAGTAGAGATTGAAATTTACCCCAAAAACCAAAACTCCTATACTAACCAGATAGGTAATCAGTGAGCTACCATAGTGGGCGATTCCATCGTTATAGACGGTAAATCCTCCTGTACCTGCTGTCCCCATGGCAATGACAAAACTATCAAATAGGGGCATGCCAGCTAGATAATAGATGATGACAAAGAGGGAGAAGAGAGCTAGATAAAGGAGATAGAGAATCTGGGCAGTGTTTTTTAGTTTGGATACTACTTTACCAAAAACAGGGCCAGGAACCTCAGCCTTCATCACTTCTAGGTGACTATTCTTGGCATTGTCCATAATAGCAAGTGCAAAAACAAGCACCCCCATCCCTCCAATCAAGTGGGTAAAACTGCGCCAGAAGAGGAGGGAACGACTGAGAACCGAAACGTCGTTCAGAATAGTTGCTCCAGTAGTTGTAAAGCCAGAACTGATTTCAAAAAAGGCATCGATAACGCTGGGAATTTGTCTAGCAAAGACAAAGGGGAGACCGCCAAAGAAAGACCAAAGGATCCAACAGAGGGCAACAATCAAGACTCCCTCCTTGGCATAAATCCGTTGATTTTTTGGTTTTTGTAAAATTCCTGAACCGCCTAGTAATACGAGAATTCCAATTGTTGTAAAGAGAGCTGTAAAGACTTGGCTCGATTCGTGGTAATAGACAGCGATAGCCACAGGAACCAAGAGGAGAACAGCTTCAATCAAAAGTAACTTTGAAAGGAGGTAACGAATCATACTTTTATTCATCTCTTACCTCGCGATCAAGTCATAAATCTTGGTGATGTTTGGCAACAAGGTTGTTACTAGGAGCTTGTCTCCTACTTCAAGCGTATCCTCCCCAGTAGGGAAAATAGTCTTGCCCTTTCGAATGATGGCTGCAATAAGAACCCCTTTTTTCAATTTTAGTTGAGAAAGAGGTTTGGCAGTCATTTTATTGGCTTCTTTGATATGGAATTGCAGGGTTTCGATTTGACCATTTGCTAGATGGTGCATGGCTTGAAGGTCTGAATACTGGGCATTAACCCGACCTCTAATAAAGTGCATGATTGTATCTACAGCGATGATTTTAGGTGTGATGATACTTGAAAAATCAGGCGCATGGATAATTTCAAGGAGACTAGTTCTGTTAACCTTGCTAATATTTTTTTGCACTCCGATACTATCAAGGAACATAGAGGTAATAATATTCTCTTCGTCAACTCCTGTTAGGGTTGCTACTGCATCATAGTTTTGAGCACTTTCTTCTAGTAAGATATCTTTTGCGGTACCATCTCCTTGGACAATATAGAGATTAGGGAATTTCTCACTAAAGAAACGTGCTCTTTCAGAGTTAATCTCGATGATTTTGGTATCGATACGACTGTCTTTGAGAATACCTAGTAGATAATAGGCAATTCTTCCAGCCCCGACGATGAGAAGGCTCTTCACAGCACGAGATTTGAAATAATTATGGAAGAGCATCATATCAACACGGTTACCAGTGACAAAGATTCTATCTTTATCCTGTATAGTCATGTCACCACTTGGGATGATAATTTGATGATCCCTCTCTATTGCACAGACAATGACATTGCCAAATTTTTTCCGAAAATCAGAAATGGGCATTTGGCAAAGACAGCTAGTGGATTTGACGACAAATTCCATGAGGCTAACGCGTCCACCAGCAAAGCGTTCGACAGAGAGGGCGTTGGGGAAGTCAATGATATTAGCGATGGCGCGGGCAGCCAAGAGCTCAGGGTTAACGATAAGAGAAAAACCGAGAATATTCTTTTCTTTGAAATAAGAGTTAGAATACTCAGGATTACGCACCCGAACGATAGTCTCTTTAGCCCCCATTTTCTTGGCTAGAACGGCTGCAATCATGTTTACTTCATCGTACTCAGTCAGGGCGATAAAGATGTCACAATCTTGGACGCTGGCTTGCTCAAGAATGGCAAAATCGGCCCCGTTACCAAGGATACCCATGATATCAAAGCGATTGACAATATGATTGAGGACGGCTTCGTCTTGCTCAATCAGTAAAACATCGTGCTTTTCTGCAACCAAGGAGCGACAGAGGGCAAAACCAACTTTTCCCCCTCCGACAAGGATAATTTTCATAATAAAACCTACTTTTTCATGATGTAACTATCATACCTTTTTTCAAGAAAAAATGCACCTACTAGCTAATAACAAGAGCTTTTAGTAGGAAATTTGCTATAAGGTAAAACTATACCCTAAGCAATTAAAATAGCTATTAGCACCTTTCTCTGAAATATGGTATGATAAAGGATATACAAGGAGATAAAATGAATAATAATTTGTTGGTACTACAATCAGACTTTGGTCTGGTTGATGGTGCGGTATCGGCTATGATTGGAGTGGCTTTAGAAGAGTCTCCAACCTTAAAAATTCATCATTTGACGCACGATATCACGCCTTATAATATTTTTGAGGGGAGTTACCGACTCTTTCAGACGGTGGATTACTGGCCTGAGGGAACTACTTTTGTATCGGTGGTCGATCCAGGTGTCGGCTCGAAACGTAAGAGTGTGGTTGCCAAGACTGCAAAAAATCAATACATTGTCACGCCAGACAATGGGACTCTTTCTTTTATTAAGAAACACGTTGGTATTGTAGCCATTCGTGAAATTTCTGAGGTAGCCAATAGACGTCAAAATACAGAGCATTCTTATACCTTCCACGGTCGTGATGTTTATGCTTATACTGGAGCTAAATTAGCCAGTGGTCACATTACTTTTGAGGAAGTGGGGCCAGAGCTCAGTGTGGATCAGATTGTGGAGCTTCCAGTCGTAGAGACTATCATTGAAGACAATTTAGTGAAGGGAGCTATTGATATTCTGGATGTGCGTTTCGGCTCGCTTTGGACCTCTATCACACGAGAAGAGTTTTATAAACTGGAACCAGAATTTGGTGACCGTTTTGAAGTGACTATCTATCACGCTGATATGCTGGTCTATCAAAATCAGGTTGTCTATGGCAAGTCATTTGCAGATGTGAGAATTGGGCAACCCATCCTTTACATCAACTCTCTCTATCGTTTAGGTCTGGCTATCAATCAAGGTTCCTTTGCCAAGGCCTATAATGTGGGTGTCGGTTCATCTTGGACCATTGAAATAAAGAAAATAGAATCATAAAATAGGAGAATATAGATGAAAAATCAATCAATTAAACAAGTTGTTGCTATCGGTGTTGGAGCTGCGCTCTTTGTTGTTATCGGTATGATTAGCATTCCGACACCCGTTCCAAATACAAGCATCCAGCTTCAGTATGCGGTACAGAGCCTCTTGTCTATCATTTTTGGCCCTCTAGTGGGATTACTTGTTGGTTTAATTGGGCATGCAGTGAAGGACTCTCTTGCTGGCTATGGTCTGTGGTGGACTTGGATTATTGCTAGTGGTCTCTTTGGTCTAGCTGTAGGACTCTTTAGAAAATACATTCGAGTAACACAAGGTGTTTTTGGGTTGAAGGATATTGTCTTCTTTAACCTCATTCAGATTGTTGCAAATGCTCTTGTTTGGGGTGTCTTGGCACCACTTGGAGATGTTGTGATTTATCAAGAAGCGGCAGAAAAAGTATTTGCCCAAGGGATTGTTGCGGGAATTGCAAATGCTGTAACTGTAGCTATCGCAGGTACCCTTCTCTTGCTAGCTTATTCACGTACGCAGACTCGTTCAGGAAGTTTGAAAAAGGATTAACATAAAGGAAAAGGCTGGGCAACCGGTCTTTTTCGATGTTTATAGACTAGTCGGGTAAGCAATTTAGGCTAGGAATCTTGTTGGCGCTAAGTTTTTAATAGAAGAGTCTGCAAGAAGGGTTCGATTTATGATAAAATAGAAGTCTAAGAAGCGAATGAAGAGAGTAAGATGAAAGAAGCTATAATTGAGTGGAAGGATTTCTCTTTCCAGTATGAAACGCAACAAGAACCAACCTTGCAAGGGGTGGATTTGACTATTTATAAGGGAGAGAAAGTCTTAATTGTTGGGCCATCTGGCTCAGGCAAGTCTACCTTGGGTCAGTGTTTGAATGGAATTATTCCCAATATTTACAAGGGTCAGATGTCTGGAGAATTTTTGATCAAGGGGCAAGCGGCCTTTGATATGAGTATCTATGATAAATCTCATCTGGTTAGCACGGTTTTGCAGGATACAGATGGGCAGTTTATCGGCTTATCTGTGGCAGAGGATTTGGCTTTTGCTCTAGAAAATGATGTAACAAGTCTAGAAGAGATGAAAAGCCGTGTTCATAAATGGGCTGAAAAGCTGGACCTTCTCCCTTTATTGGCTCAGCGGCCTCAGGATTTGTCAGGTGGACAAAAGCAGCGAGTCAGTCTGGCTGGTGTCTTGATTGATGAGAGTCCGATTCTTTTGTTTGATGAGCCACTCGCCAATCTGGATCCCAAGTCAGGTCAGGATATTATCGAATTGATTGACCAGATTCATAAGGAAGAAGGAACGACGACTCTTATTATCGAGCACCGTTTGGAGGATGTTCTGCATCGTCCTGTGGATCGGATTGTCTTGATAAACGATGGCCGTATCCTCTTTAATGGGAGTCCTGATCAGTTATTGGCGACTGATTTGTTGACCCAAAATGGAATTCGAGAACCCCTTTATCTAACCACTCTCCGTCAATTAGGTGTGGATTTAAAGAAGGAAGAACAATTAGCAGATCTGGATAACTTGTCTATCTCAAAAGGTCAGGTTCAGTTGCAGAATGAACTGGCAAAAGAAACCCCAGAATTGCAGTCACTCTTTAAATTAGAGGATGTATCTTTTTCTTATGATGATAGACCGATTTTGAAATCCATTCATCTGGATATTAAAAAAGGTGAAAAGATTGCTATTGTCGGAAAAAATGGAGCAGGGAAGTCAACCCTAGCCAAGGCCTTAAGTAGCTTTATTCAGACGGAGGGGCGCTATCTTTGGGAAGAACAGGATATCAAAGGAGATTCTGTTGCAGAGCGGGCGGAACGAGTAGGCTATGTGCTGCAAAATCCTAATCAAATGATTTCAACCAATATGATTTTTGATGAGGTGGCTCTGGGACTACGTTTGCGAGGTGTGGACGAGCAGGAAATTGAAACGAGAGTCTATGAAACTTTGAAAATCTGTGGTCTCTATGAATTCCGTAATTGGCCTATTTCTGCCCTGTCATTTGGTCAGAAAAAACGTGTCACCATTGCTTCAATTTTGGTCTTGGGGGCTGAAATTATCCTCCTAGATGAACCGACAGCAGGTCAAGACCAGAAGAACTATACTGAGATTATGGAATTTCTCGAAGAGTTGCATCAAAAAGGGCATACCATTGTCATGATTACCCATGATATGCAATTGATGCTGGATTATTCAGACCGGGCCCTAGTCATGGTGGATGGGGAATTGATTGCTGATACCGGTCCAGCTAGTCTGTTGAGCAATCCTGAGCTGCTAGTAAAAGCCAATCTAAAAGAAACCTCTATCTTTAACTTGGCCAAGAAACTAGACGTGGATCCACTTGCTTTAACGGCATTTTACAAAGAAAGGAGAGAAGGATGCAAGCTAAATTAATTGGTTACCAGCATAGAGATACTGTGATTCATCGCTTGTCAGGAGCTGCTAAACTCCTCTTTTTCATCCTCGTGTCATTGGCGGCCATGATTAGCTATGATACCAGACTGCTTGTTCTGATTGCCATCTTTTCGGTCTTTCTCCTCTATTTGTCAGAGATCCGCTTCAAAGATGTTTCTTTTGTGGCAGTTTTTGCGACGGTATTTGCCGTTTTAAACGTCTTGATGGTCTATCTCTTTTCTCCCGAGTATGGGGTTGGACTTTACGGAGAGAGAAGTGTGATTTGGCAGGGAATCGGTGCCTACACTCTGACCAGCCAAGAGCTCTTTTATCTGCTAAATTTAGCTATTAAGTACCTTTGTACCATTCCTCTGGCTATTATTTTTTTGATGACAACCCACCCTAGTCAGTTTGCTTCCAGTTTAAATCAAATCGGTGTGTCCTATAAGATTGCCTATTCTGTCAGCCTGACCTTGCGCTATATTCCAGATTTGCAGGAAGAATTCTTTACTATCAAGATGTCTCAGGAGGCGCGTGGGATGGAATTATCCAAGAAAGCTTCTCTTATGCAACGAATCAAAGGTAATTTGCGCATTATTACTCCCTTGATTTTTAGCTCGCTAGAACGCATTGATACTATAGCTACAGCTATGGAGCTTCGGCGCTTTGGGAAAGAGAAAAAACGCACTTGGTATAGTTATCAAGCCTTGAGAAAAGGAGACTATCTTACCTTGCTTTTGGCAGCCTTGTTTTTAGTAGCTAGTTTACTACTTATCTTGCAGAATCAGGGACGATTTTACAACCCTTGGAAATAGCTTGAAAAAATTGAAAAAATCAAGTCGTTTCTATTGACAATGATTCTGAAAGTGTTATACTAAGAAAGTAGTTTCGCTGATTTACTTCAAACCTGTTGTGAGGTAAGTTAACGATGCCTTAACCACGCTGTTTGCTGAGCTTGACTCCGGGCAGTGTGGCTATTTTTTTGCAATGGTGAAAGGAAGCAAGTCATGACAAATCACATTGTATTATTTGAACCACAAATTCCACAAAATACAGGCAATATCGCGCGTACTTGCGCTGCGACCAATTCTCCCCTCCATATCATCAAGCCAATGGGCTTTCCTATCGATGACCGCAAGATGAAGAGAGCTGGATTGGATTATTGGGATAAACTAGAGATTTATTTTTACGATAGTTTGGAAGATTTCATGTCCCAGATGAAGGGCAAACTCTATCTGATTTCTAAATTCGCTGAGAAAGTGTATTCTGATGTGGATTTATCGACTAACGAAGACCATTATTTTCTATTTGGACGTGAAGACAAGGGCTTGCCTGAGGACTTTATGCGAGAACATCCTGAAAAGGCTCTCCGTATTCCCATGAATGATGAACATGTCCGCAGTCTCAATGTGTCTAATACCGTCTGCATGATTGTCTATGAGGCTCTCCGCCAGCAGAACTTTGCAGGTCTTGAGCTTGTTCATACCTATGAAGTGGATAAATTGAAATAAAAAATGAAAATGAACAAAATGCTTGCGCTTGCAAGCATTTTTTGTTATGATAAAAGAGTCTTCAGGGCAGGGTGAAATTCCCGACCGGCGGTAAATTTGACTAGCTATTTTAGCTTTCTCGTCGTTGTCTTATCTCGATATACTTTAAGTATTATCTTCGACTGAGACGCCTAGATAAATCTAAAATATCTTAGCCAAATAAGTCCGCGAGCGCAAGCTGATGTGGTGAGATTCCACAACCGACAGTATAGTCTGGATGGGAGAAGACGAAAGAATAGCTTTGTCTGTTCTGATAGATTTATAGCTGGATTGTAACCGCTTGCTTTTATTTTCTTTAATAGAGTGAGAGGGAACTTTTGGGATATAAAAAGTGAGAATAGATAGAGGAATCCTTTCTAACTTCTTCTGATTTTATAGAAAATTGGAGGAACCTGTTATGACAAACACACGTCGACTTTCGACCATTGCGATTTTATCAGCCATCTCATTTGTGCTGATGTACTTTGACTTTCCGCTTTTACCAGCGGCGTCCTTCCTCAAGATCGAATTTAGTATCTTGCCAGTCCTTGTGGGCTTGGTGGTCATGGATCTGCCTGCTGCTCTAGGAATTCTCTTGCTTCGCTCACTCTTGAAATTGCTTCTTAATAGTCAAGGAGTGAATACTTACATTGGTTTGCCGATGAATATCGTAGCTTTGGGAGTTTTTGTCATCGTATTTGCTTTGATTTGGAAAAAGGAACGGACAACCCTTCGTTTCCTACTAGGCTCTCTAGCTGGAACTATTGGCTTGACCGTGGCTATGTTGGTTCTCAACTATGTTTACGCTGTTCCTTTGTACGCTAAGTTTGCTAACTTTGATATTGGAAAAATTTTGGGACTTTCCAACTACCTAATGACCATGGTATTACCTTTTAACTTGATTGAGGGTGTAATCTTTTCCGTTTCATTCTGGTTGTTGTACGTCCTTTTGAAACCAACCTTAAAACATTATGAAAGATAAACAAACATTTTTAATGAAGGGCAGTTTTGCCCTTTTACTTTTCGTTATTCTTGGCTACATGGTCAAATTTTACCCTGAAACGCTGGTCGGTTTTGACCAATCGATTCAGACTGCCATTCGAGGAGACTTACCAGATTACTTGACTATTCTTTTCCGAGCCATCACACGCTTGATTGATATTCCAGTGATTATCACTTGGGTTGTCATCGTAGCCTTTATCTTTTATCGTAAGCGGTGGAAGATAGAAAGTTTCTTCATGCTAGGGAATTTGGCTTTGGCTGGTCTTTTAATCGTGACCTTTAAAAATATCTACCAGCGCCCACGACCAGCTATTTTACACTTGGTTGAGGAGAAGGGATTTTCCTTCCCAAGCGGCCATTCTCTGGCTGTAACCTTGCTGGTCGGTTCTCTGATTGTCATTCTCAGTCAACGGATTAAAAATCCAGTCTGGAGAAAAATCGTGCAAATCGTCCTTGGTCTCTACCTAGTCAGTGTGCTGGTATCAAGGGTCTATCTGGGAGTTCACTATCCATCAGATGTCCTTGCCAGTCTCTGTGTGGGCTTGGGAGTCCTGTTTATCGAGTTTCCCTTCTATGACAAGCTCCGATTCCAATGGCGATTTAAAGGCAAGCAGAAGTGAGTATCAAATTCCTTTGAGGAGAAAGAAATGAAAGTCAATATAGCAGATCTTCATCCGACTCAACTATACTTATCAGAAAAGAAGTTGCAAGATATTCAGATGCTTTACCAGTCGGCAGAAACAATCCAAGTCGATCCAATCAGTATTCTTGCCTTTGGAAATTGCTTGTTGATTACAGATGGACATCACAGGGCTTATCAGGCTTTATTGGCAGGTCGGGATACGATTTCTGCTGAGTGGGATAGAGATGGTGGTGATGAACTATATCATCTCTATGCGCAAGCTTGTGAGGAAAGAATGATTTACTCTGTTCTGGATTTAAAAAATCATATCTTAGCTCAAGATGAGTATGAAGCAAAATGGTATAACTGGTGTGATGGTTTTAATCAAGCAGCAACTCTCTTATTGAAAAGGAAAGCAGATGAAACAGGCCTTATAAATAGGTAGTGCATTGTGTCTTGTTCCTTTTTATACTGAAATTAGTCTAATCTAACTTGTTTTTTAACTAAAAATCTGATAAACTAAGTAGTAATTGAATAGAAATCCGCAAGACTAGTAACTCAAGGGAAGTATATCAGGGAGGAGAGCCGTGACTGCAAGCTCTTTATATGAAAGCTGGGTGAATTCACTTGCGCATGGATTTAGAAATGAAGGTCTGACTTGTCAGATGAAAACGGATGGTACCGCGTGTCAACGCTCCGAGTGGAGTTTTTGGCATGTGGTTTTCTTTTTATCTACGAGCGACTGATGGAGGAATTATGTCAACTATTGAAGAACAATTAAAAGCGCTTCGTGAAGAAACGCTGGCTAGCTTGAAGCAGATTACTGCTGAAAATAAAAAAGAGATGCAAGATTTGCGTGTCTCTGTCCTTGGTAAAAAGGGATCGCTCACTGAAATCCTCAAAGGGATGAAAGATGTCTCTGCTGAGATGCGTCCGATTATCGGGAAACATGTCAATGAAGCGCGTGATGTCTTGACAGCAGCTTTTGAAGAAACTGCTAAGCTTTTGGAAGAAAAGAAAGTTGCAGCTCAATTAGCAAGTGAGAGTATCGATGTGACCCTTCCAGGTCGTCCAGTTGCGACTGGTCACCGCCACGTCCTCACACAAACCAGTGAAGAAATCGAAGATATCTTCATCGGTATGGGTTACCAAGTCGTGGATGGTTTTGAAGTGGAGCAAGACTACTATAACTTTGAGCGTATGAACCTTCCCAAAGACCACCCAGCTCGCGATATGCAGGATACTTTCTATATCACTGAAGAAATCTTGCTCCGTACCCACACGTCTCCAGTTCAGGCGCGTGCTATGGATGCCCATGATTTTTCTAAAGGTCCTTTGAAGATGATCTCGCCAGGGCGTGTGTTCCGTCGTGATACGGACGATGCGACTCACAGTCACCAGTTCCACCAAATCGAAGGCTTGGTTGTTGGGAAGAACATTTCTATGGCAGATCTTCAAGGAACCCTGCAGTTGATTGTCCAAAAAATGTTCGGTGAAGAGCGTCAAATCCGTCTGCGTCCATCCTACTTCCCATTCACAGAGCCATCTGTTGAGGTGGATGTTTCTTGCTTCAAGTGTGGTGGAGAAGGCTGTAACGTATGTAAGAAAACAGGTTGGATCGAAATTATGGGGGCCGGTATGGTTCACCCACGTGTCCTTGAAATGAGTGGTATCGATGCGACAGTTTACTCTGGATTTGCCTTTGGTCTTGGTCAAGAGCGTGTAGCTATGCTCCGTTACGGAATCAACGATATCCGTGGATTCTACCAAGGAGATGTCCGCTTCTCAGAACAGTTTAAATAATGATTAGAAAAGTAGAAAAGGCAGATGTTGGGGTGTTGTCCAAAATTGCCAAACAAACCTTTAGTGAAACATTTGCTCATGATAATACGGAAGAGCAGTTACAGGAATACTTTGAAGAGTCTTATAGTCTGAGAGTTTTGTCAACTGAGTTGGAAAATCCAGAATCCGAAACCTATTTCATTATGCATGAAGAGGAGATAGCTGGTTTTCTCAAAGTCAACTGGGGAAGTGCTCAGACTGAGAGAGAATTAGAGGATGCTTTTGAAATTCAACGCCTCTATGTGCTACAAAAATTCCAAGGATTTGGATTCGGTAAGCAACTGTTTGAATTCGCTCTGGAACTTGCCGAAAAAAATGGTTTTTCCTGGGCTTGGCTAGGTGTTTGGGAGCATAATACAAAAGCTCAAGCGTTTTATAATCGATATGGTTTTGAAAAATTTAGCCAACATCATTTTATGGTTGGTCAAAAAGTAGATACAGATTGGTTACTGAAAAAGAAATTAAGGTAAGAAGATGATTCTTCTATTGAAATGATAGGAAAGGAAAAGAACCAGAGTGGCAACTGTCATTCTGGAAAACTAAATTATGCTTGTATCTTATAAATGGTTAAAAGAATTGGTGGACATTGATGTGCCATCACAAGAGTTGGCTGAAAAAATGTCAACTACAGGGATCGAGGTAGAAGGTGTCGAATCACCTGCTGCTGGTCTCTCAAAAATTGTCGTCGGTGAGGTCTTGTCTTGCGAAGATGTGCCAGAAACTCACCTCCATGTTTGTCAGGTTAACGTTGGCGAAGAAGAAGCCCGTCAAATCGTCTGTGGTGCACCGAATGTGCGTGCTGGTATCAAGGTTATGGTGGCTCTTCCAGGAGCTCGTATCGCTGACAATTACAAAATCAAAAAAGGAAAAATCCGTGGTTTAGAGTCACTTGGAATGATCTGTTCGCTTGGTGAACTGGGAATTTCTGACTCAGTTGTACCTAAGGAATTTGCAGATGGCATCCAAATCTTGCCAGAAAATGCCGTTCCAGGTGAGGAAGTCTTCTCATATCTAGACTTGGATGATGAAATCATCGAACTTTCTATCACACCCAATCGTGCGGATGCCCTTTCTATGCGTGGAGTGGCTCACGAAGTGGCAGCTATCTATGACAAGGAAGTCAACTTTAAAGAATTTACTTTAACTGAAACAAATGAAGCTGCGGCAGATGCCCTTTCTGTCAGCATTGAAACAGACAAAGCGCCTTACTATGCGGCCCGCATCTTGGACAATGTGACTATTGAACCAAGTCCACAATGGTTGCAAAACCTCCTCATGAACGAAGGCATCCGTCCTATCAATAACGTTGTAGACGTGACCAACTATATCCTGCTTTACTTTGGTCAGCCTATGCATGCCTTTGACTTGGATACCTTTGAAGGGACTGACATCCGTGTGCGTGAAGCGCGTGCTGGTGAAAAATTAGTGACTTTAGATGGTGAAGAACGTGACTTGAAAACAAATGATTCAGTCATCACTGTGGCTGACAAACCAGTAGCTCTCGCAGGTGTCATGGGTGGTCAAGCAACAGAAATCTCTGAAAAATCTAGTCGTGTTGTCCTTGAAGCTGCTGTTTTCAATGGGAAATCTATCCGTAAGACTAGCGGTCGCCTCAACCTTCGTTCAGAGTCCTCTTCTCGCTTTGAAAAAGGGATTAATGTGGCAACAGTTAACGAAGCACTTGATGCGGCAGCTAGCATGATTGCCGATCTTGCAGGTGCGACGGTGCGTAAAGGCATCGTTTCAGCGGGTGAACTGGATACTTCTGATGTAGAGGTTTCTTCAACTCTTGCAGATGTTAATCGTGTCCTTGGTACAGAACTTTCTTACGCGGATGTAGAAGACGTCTTCCGTCGTCTTGGCTTTGGCCTTTCTGGAAATGCAGACAGCTTTACAGTCAGCGTCCCACGTCGTCGCTGGGATATCACTATCGAGGCAGACCTCTTTGAAGAAATCGCTCGTATCTATGGTTATGATCGCTTGCCAACCAGTCTTCCAAAAGATGATGGTACAGCGGGTGAATTGACAGCGACACAAAAACTCCGTCGTCAAGTTCGTACCATTGCAGAAGGTGCAGGATTGACTGAAATCATCACTTATGCTCTGACAACTCCTGAAAAAGCAGTTGAGTTCACGGCTCAACCAAGTAACCTTACTGAACTCATGTGGCCAATGACAGTGGACCGTTCTGTCCTCCGTCAAAATATGATTTCTGGTATCCTAGATACAGTTGCTTACAACGTGGCTCGTAAGAACAAAAACTTGGCCCTTTACGAAATTGGAAAAGTCTTTGAACAAACAGGAAATCCAAAAGAAGAACTTCCAAATGAGATTAACAGCTTTGCCTTTGCCTTGACAGGCTTGGTTGCTGAAAAAGATTTCCAAACAGCAGCCGTTCCAGTTGATTTCTTCTACGCTAAAGGAATCCTTGAAGCCCTCTTTGCTCGTTTGGGACTCCAAGTAACTTATACAGCAACATCTGAAATTGCTAGTCTCCACCCAGGTCGTACAGCAGTCATTTCGCTAGGTGACCAAGTTCTTGGTTTCCTTGGTCAAGTGCATCCAGTCACTGCTAAGACCTACGATATTCCAGAAACGTATGTAGCTGAGCTCAACCTTTCAGTCATCGAAGCAGCGCTTCAACCTGCTGCTCCATTTGTGGAAATCACGAAATTCCCAGCAGTCAGCCGTGACGTTGCCCTTCTCCTCAAGGCAGAAGTGACTCATCAAGAAGTTGTAGATGCTATCCAAGCTGCCGGTGTGAAACGTTTGACAGATATCAAACTCTTTGACGTCTTCTCAGGCGAAAAATTGGGACTTGGTATGAAGTCAATGGCTTATAGCTTGACCTTCCAAAATCCAGAAGATAGCTTAACGGACGAAGAGGTCGCACGCTACATGGAAAAAATCCAAGCGTCTCTCGAAGAAAAGGTCAATGCAGAAGTACGTTAAAGTATCAATCCATCCTTTGGGGTGGATTTTTGCTTCTCAAATAACAATTCAGGATCAAAAATCGACAGTTGAGGAGCAGAGGTGATAAATTGAGTTTGCTACTGTATAATGGATTTATCACTAATACTCTTCGAAAATCTCTTCAAACCACGTCAGCTTCGCCTTGCCGTATATATATGTTACTGACTTCGTCAGTTCTATCTACAACCTCAAAGCAGTGCTTTGAGCAGCCTACGGCTAGCTTCCTAGTTTGCTCTTTGATTTTCATTGAGTATAAAAGTGCTAGAGGCCATATTTTACATAGCATTAGTCTTATAAAAATGGACGGAAAGCATTGTAAAGGCTATCAAAAAGGAGTATAATGAGTGCAAGACATTTCGGAGGTGAAAGATGCTAGAAGTAAGAAGTCTAGAGAAAAGTTTTGGATCCAAGCAAGTTTTGTTTGGTATTGACTTTCAAGCGCGACCAGGTCGTATTTTGGGATTAGTCGGGAAAAACGGTGCTGGGAAGACAACGATTTTCCACAGTATTTTGAAGTTTTTAGAATACCAAGGAGAAATCAGTCTGGATGGCCAGGATATTCGTCAGGAGACCTACGCTCGGATTGGTTATCTACCTGAAGAACGTAGTCTCATGCCTAAATTGACAGTCCTTGAGCAAGTTCGTTACTTGGCGACTCTAAAAGGTATGGATGGCAAGGAGGTCAAGGAAAAACTCCCTCAATGGATGAAGAGGTTGGAAGTGAAAGGGAAGCTGACTGATAAAATCAAGAGTCTGTCAAAAGGAAATCAGCAGAAGATTCAGCTCATTATTACTCTGATTCATGAACCAGACTTGATTATCTTGGATGAGCCTTTTAGTGGTTTGGACCCAGTCAATACAGAATTGCTCAAGCAAGTCATTTTTCAAGAAAAAGAGCGCGGAGCAACCATTATCTTCTCTGACCATGTCATGACCAATGTCGAGGAACTTTGTGATGATATTCTGATGATTCGAGATGGCCGTGTGGTCTTGCATGGACCAGTCCAGGATGTCCGGAATCAATACGGGAAAACGCGTCTCTTTGTTTCAAGTGAACGAAGCAAGGAAGAATTGGAAACTCTTCCTCATGTCAAACAGGTGAGCTTGACCAAACAAGGCAGTTGGAAATTGATCTTGGAGAATGAAAGTGCTGGTAGGGAACTCTTCCCAATCTTGACTCAAGGTCAATATATCGCAACTTTTGACCAGCAAGCGCCAACAATCGATGAAATCTTTAAACTAGAATCAGGGGTGGAAGTATGAGAAATATGTGGGTTGTAATCAAGGAAACCTATCTTCGACATGTCAAATCGTGGAGTTTCTTCTTTATGGTGATTTCGCCGTTCCTCTTTTTAGGAATCTCTGTAGGAATTGCCTATCTCCAAGGCTCCTCAATGGCTAAAAATGATAAAGTGGCAGTAGTGACAACAGTGCCGTCTGTAGCAGAAGGACTGAAGAATGTAAATGGTGTTAACTTTGACTATAAAGACGAAGCAAGTGCCAAAGAAGCGATTAAAGATGAAAAATTAAAAGGCTATCTGACCATTGACCAAGAGGATAGTGTCTTAAAGGCTGTTTATCATGGCGAAACATCGCTTGAAAACGGAATTAAATTTGCAGTTACAGGTACACTCAACGAACTGCAAAATCAGCTTAATCGTTCAACTGCTTCCTTGTCTCAAGAGCAGGAAAAACGCTTAGCGCAGACAATTCAATTCACAGAAAAGATTGATGAAGCCAAGGAAAATAAAAAGTTTATTCAAACAATTGCAGCAGGCGCTTTAGGATTCTTTCTTTATATGATTCTGATTACCTATGCGGGTGTGACGGCTCAGGAAGTTGCCAGTGAAAAAGGCACCAAAATTATGGAGGTGGTCTTCTCTAGTATCCGAGCTAGTCATTATTTCTACGCTCGCATGCTGGCTCTGCTTCTTGTGATTTTGACCCATATTGGCATTTACGTCGTGGGTGGACTTGCTGCCATTCTTCTCTTTAAAGACCTACCAATCTTGGCACAATCTGGTATTTTAAACCATATAGGAGAGGCTTTCTCGCTCAACACCTTATTGTTTGTCTTGGTTAGCCTCTTTATGTACGTTGTTTTAGCAGCCTTCCTAGGTTCTATGGTTTCTCGTCCTGAGGACGCAGGAAAAGCCTTATCTCCTTTGATGATTTTGATTATGGGTGGTTTTTTTGGAGTGACAGCTCTGGGTGCAGCTGGTGACAATCTCCTCTTGAAGATTGGTTCATATATTCCCTTTATTTCGACTTTCTTCATGCCATTTAGAGCCATTAATGGCTATGCAAATGGGTTAGAGGCTTGGCTTTCACTTGCTATTACACTGATTTTTGCGGTGGTAGCAACAGGATTTATCGGACGTATGTATGCTAGTCTCGTTCTGCAGACAGATGACTTAGGTCCTTGGAAAACCTTTAAACGTGCCTTAGCTTATAAATAGAAGAGCCTCGCGAAAGCGAGGTTTTTTAGAGACAAAAAGAGTGGAATTTAGAAAAATATTTTTCATATCTATTGACTTTTAGGGGTGAAATTTGGTATTATAGTAGGCGGTATTGTTTACCCCATTTGAAAGGCCCCGGAACCTTCCAAATACTTTTCGATGGGAAGGAACACCCATCACCGTAAACAAAAATCGAACTATATATAGGAGAAATCATGAACAAAACAACATTTATGGCTAAACCAGGCCAAGTTGAACGTAAATGGTACGTAGTTGACGCAACTGATGTACCACTTGGACGTCTTTCTGCAGTAGTTGCTAGCGTACTTCGCGGAAAAAACAAACCAACATTTACACCACACACTGATACAGGTGACTTTGTGATTGTTATCAATGCTGAAAAAGTTAAATTGACTGGTAAAAAAGCAACTGATAAAATCTACTACACTCACTCAAACCACCCAGGTGGATTGAAACAAATCTCTGCAGGTGAACTTCGTTCTAAAAATGCAGTACGTTTGATCGAGAAATCAGTTAAAGGTATGCTTCCACACAATACTCTTGGACGCGCTCAAGGTATGAAGTTGAAAGTATTTGTTGGAGCTGAGCACACTCACGCTGCACAACAACCAGAAGTTCTTGATATTTCAGGACTTATCTAAGGAAAGGAACAATAAAGTATGTCACAAGCACAATATGCAGGTACTGGACGTCGTAAAAACGCTGTTGCACGCGTTCGCCTTGTTCCAGGAACTGGTAAAATCACTGTTAACAAAAAAGATGTTGAAGAGTACATCCCACACGCTGACCTTCGTCTTGTAATCAACCAACCATTCGCAGTTACTTCAACTGCAGGTTCATACGACGTTTTCGTTAACGTTGTAGGTGGTGGATACGCTGGTCAATCAGGAGCTATCCGTCACGGTATCGCTCGTGCCCTTCTTCAAGTAGACCCAGACTTCCGCGATTCATTGAAACGCGCAGGACTTCTTACACGTGACTCACGTAAAGTTGAACGTAAGAAACCAGGTCTTAAGAAAGCTCGTAAAGCTAGCCAGTTCTCTAAACGTTAATCAATACGATTATATCAACGTTTCAAAGCACTTTGCAAAGATTTTGCAAAGTGCTTTTTTGTCGATTTTTGAGCTAGAATAGCTTTGTGATAACCTTCTGATAACCTCTTCAAAATTTTAAAAATCATAATTCTATTTTGCTTTATTGAGATAATCTGCAAATTTGTCAATAGAGTTTTTCTCACCAGTTTTTGTGGTGTGAGTATAGACATCTAATGTCATCTGACTGCTTGCATGACCGAGACGTTTTGATGTATTAGAAGGATCGATTCCAATTTCAGACATAAGTGTTGCATGTGTATGTCTAAACCCATGTGGGCTAATTGGTTTTAATTTATGCTTTTTAATAATTCGATTCAGTACGTTATTAATGTAATCAGCATGCAAAGGTTCAATTTTGTCATTACTTGATATGTAATAGAACATATATTCGTTACTAATATTCAGCTTTGTAAGAGGAAACTGAGATTGTTCTTTCAGATAGAAATTTCTCCATTGCTTAATAATATCGATTGTCTCATCATCAAGATAGATTGTACGAACTGAAGATTCATTCTTTGTGCTCTTTTCAATCGCTTTACCGTCAATTCTTCCTAGACTTTTATCTATGTTCAATAGATTGCTGTCAAAGTTAATATCAGCCCATTTTAAAGCGTATAACTCCCCTTTTCGTAGTCCACTAAATGCAAGCAGTCTAAATAAAGCAAAATGTTTAAATGGCTCAGTTTCTTTCACTATATCAAGGAAATGATGTAATTCCTCCAGAGAGCAAAAATTATCTGATCTAGTTTTTTTGATTTTAGGCATGATAACATTCTTCATTGGATTTCGATCAATGTAGTTCATGTTGATTGCAAAATCAAAAATTTTTGAGGTATAGGATTTTATCTGTTTGATATTTTTGAAAGTCTGAGATTTTTGTGTAATAAAGTTTTGACAGTCTAAAGGACTGATTTGGTCAATAAATTTATCGCCAAATATTGGTAGAATATGTATTCGATAGATATTCTTAGTTTGGGAAGAAGTTGTTTCTTCAACGGTACCAACATAGGCCTTAAACCATTCTTGATAAAGTTCTTTATAAGTGACTTTGGGGTTAGGTTTGTCGGTATTTACTGTGGGGGCAACGACACCAGCTTCTAAACGAGCTTCGTACAATTTTGCCTCTTTTTTTGTTTTGAACCCTCTCTTTAAGTGCCTTTTTTTCTTTCCATAAGCATCTAAGCCAATGTAAAAGCTAACATAGTATAGGATTCCTTTTTTTGTTTTGTATTTGTGTATAGACATTTTTTCTCCGTATCTAAGTTTTCGGAGCTTATGTAATTGAGAAATGAGTGTCTATCTATTTTTTCTATCTTCTTGGCGGATAGCGTATTCGTCTGTTTTAATCCAGCTCTGCCAAACTTTAGAATCTTTATTTTGGTGATTCATATAGTCTATAAACTCAGACATAAAACGTTTGTTTTTCTCAGCTAGGTATTCTGAGAATATATGACGAAATTCATCTGAAAAACTATCATCAAGTGGTAGTGTTAATGCCCTTTCGCCAAATTCGATACTTTTCTTTAACTTCTCCATATCGCTTTTAAAAGGTGTCACAGAACCAATTTTAGATGTTTTGAAACTATCTGTAACAATTTTAAGATTTGATGGAGCATGTGGGTTGCTATCAAGTCCCATAATGTAAGCGACGGAAACATTAAAGTATTTTGCCAATTTTTCAGCATTATCTTTTTTAGGTTTGCGGATTCCTTGATTGTATCCAGAAAGTGTAGGATAGGCTATATTTGTAGCTTCGCTAATTTCTGTCAATTTTTTTCCGCTATTTTCTATCAGTTTAGTAATATGATTCGTCATAAGAACCTCCTTTTTATCATTATAACACATTTTATTCTTTTTGAATAAAAAAAGCTTGACAAAAATTCAAAAAGGATATATAATTCGAAATGAATAACAAATTAAATAGTTTCGGAGCTTATTTAATTTAGAAATGAGGTGTGAATTTATGTCGGAAACTACTTTAGTTGTCCAGCTTCCTAAAGAATTAGAGAATCAATTACGTGCTCATTATGATGAGATGATTTCAAATGCTGTGGCAAGAGTATTTGAAGATAAAGAACTTTATAAACCCATGGTTCGTATGTCAGGTCTATCTAGGTGGTTAGATGTATCTACGACTACAATCCAAAAATGGACGAAAGAAGGAATGCCAACCATGGTGATTGATGGAGTGACTTTATACGATAAAAGAGCAGTAACAAGATGGTTGAAGCAATATGAAAGATAGGTACTCGTATGAATGGTGTTCAGTGGATCAAGATAACAACAGATATATTTGATGATGAAAAAATTCAGTTGATAGAATCGATGCCAGAAGGAGATACACTTATTGTAATATGGTTCAAAATTCTGGTACTTGCAGGAAAGCAAAATAATAGTGGCATACTGAGTCTAGGAAACAAGGTATATTACACAGAAGAGATGCTTTCAACAGTGTTTAGACGAAAAGCGACATCTGTAAAATTAGCTCTTAGCATGTTTGAAGAATTTGGCATGATAGAAATCATAGATGGCGCTATTACCATTCCAAAATGGGAGAAACATCAGAATATAGATGGCCTAGAAAAGATTAGGAAACAAACTAGGGAACGTGTTGCTCGTCATAGACAAAAACAGAAAGCACTAATTACAGGCGAGCCACAACTTGTTTTAGACTGTAACGTTATAGTAACGGATGAAAATGAGAATGTAACGCAAGAGATTAAGAACAAGAGTAAGAATAAGAAAGAGATTGAGAATATACTGGATAATAGTTCTAGAAAGCCTGAAACTTATATTCTGCCTAAATATTATTCTTTGTTAGAATCCATTTCTTATAAGTACAATGATAGATTTTTGTATCCTAACAATTACACTTTAACACATGCTCAGAAGATGAAGATAGGAGAGTATTTAGCTAGTGGATATGTAACTAGTGATGAAGTTATTAGCATGATTGAACGGATTCCTGAGGATGCGACTTCTCCGTTAGCGTATTTATTTAAGTCTATGGAGAATTTAAAGCAGGAACGTATGCTGGAGTGCAAAGCTATTGCCCATGAAAATGCCCGAAAGAAGTATATGATAAATGAGTAGATATAGGACTGTTCTAAAGAAATGTTATATCACTGAAGAGCAGAATGAAATAGTGAATAACTTGATTGAAATGACAAACCATCTAAATTTTTCCTCTTATGCTAGGAAAATGTTGTTTAAGAGTTCGCCTATTTATCTTCAATTTGATTTTGAATCTTATCATGACTTTATATTTCAAGTTAGAAGAATTATCAATAACTTACGTCAGTTAGAAAGAATAGCAGAACAAAGTGAAGATTTGGATAATGTAAGGATATTTCACTACTGCGTTGAGCTGATGATAGAATATGAAAAGAAGACAAGTAAACAAGTGAAAGAACTTGTAAAACGACTAAATAAGAAAACGAGGTGATAGGACCATGAGAATAAAATCTGTGTTGAAACAGGTGTTTTTGACGGAAGAAGAAAATAAAAAATTAAATGATTGTATGAGGAGGGAAAATATTCGTAATTTTTCTGAGTTTGCTAGACAAAAATTAATACGAACAGATTTGAACATCCAAAAAGTCTCTTTTGAAGGTTTAGTTCCTTTAACAGAAGAGTTGGAACAAGTCGGAAAGAATATCAATTCTATAGCCCGTCTTGCAACTGTAGTTGGGAGAATAAGCAATGAAAACAAAATGGATATGTCTATTTTGATGCAAAAAATAGTTGATGTGATGGAGGAAAAAGATGTTTATTTTCAAAAGTAATATGGATAAGGATTTTGATCAGATATGCGAATACATATTGAAATTAAAGCGAGCAGAATTATTCCTTCATGGGATTAAACAACAAGATAAAACGAAGGCTCGTTTGTATTATGCGATGCTGGAATACTACGATGCTAATCATAAAAAAGAAAGACATATGAGAATTTTAAAATAAGGAAACGCTGTTAAATTTTTGCAGCGTTTTTTATATATCTTCTTAAAATATTTGTACACACAAATGACAGTCAAATTGATTTTTTGGATTATTTTATCGAGAAGGAAAGATTTCTCATAATATGACTTTGCGAGCTCAGAGTCTGTATACACACACTCCCAAAATCATCCCAAAATTTGTATACACAAAGTGTATGTACTTTTTGGGATGATTTGAATTTTGGGGAATCCCCAAACCCCTGATGAATTATACGAGCAAAAAAAATTGGGAGTAAGTTTTAGAAAGAACTATTCTACAGTATTTAAAATCTGACTTTAAGTAAATTTTTTATTATGTGACTATTAGTCTGTCTCACTCCGCTAGGTGCGAGACAAAAAAATACCCGCTATGCGGGTGTGTACTGACCCCAAAAAGTTAGACAGAAAAAATCTAACTTTTGGGGTCAGTACAAAAGCGTTTTTATTGTATAAAGAATATCAAATAGTTTGAGTGTTTTACTTGTCGCTGTATTTCTTCACTATCCTTTTTGTAATACTCCTGCTTTGTTCCTGAAATATCTACAGTGAATACATCATCCTTGAAGGTATAATTCTCTTTTCGGTTTATGATATTAGAGCCAGTCAGTTCGATTGTTGCACTATCTTTATCAATTGTAAAGGTGTCGGCCTCTCCTTTGTTGCTATTTCCTTTGTTACCTGAAATGGTAAAGGCAACTTCATTTCTACTCTCGTTTATTCAACGGTATTCGCCATCTAAAGAATTGCTTGATTGGTTAGAACATGCAATTAATAAAATTGTAGATAGAGACACTAAAAGTAATGTGATAAATCTTTTCATTTACATACTTTTTATTTCTATATTATATTAAAGAAACATTACATAAGTAAGACAGTGATTTTTTAGGTTGATCTATTTCTTTCGGGAAAATCATTATTTTTCGGAAAGTTGATTTATAGTCTCTTTTAAATATAAAATTAAAAAGATGTGCAGGTTGTAATTAACTTGTGCATTTTTTTGTTTAAGGTGAATTCAAAGTATCCTAATATACCATATAGCTGAGAAATAAATCAAAATAGGGAAAAGAAGATATTGACAGAATTCCAGGGTTTGGTATAACAGTCAACTAGATAGTTACAATGATCAACAGGAGATATTCCTGAAGGTGTAATGTAAGATATTAGTGAAAAGATCGGAGAACATACATGGAATATAGTAAACTAGGCTGGGAAGAAGTTAGTAAGTTTGAGGAAATAAAAGGTTATGGACAACATATTTGGCGACATCATGAGAAATATTTTTTTGTTACAGATGAATGGGGAATAGTTGAACAGAGGGTAGTCTATGAATTACTATATAGAACTATTTCAATCACCCTACCAAGTTTTTCTGAGTTACTTGAAAAGTCTAACTTAATTTGACAATTTAGGCAATAAAGAAATTCTAGACAAGCTTTTGAGCTATTCAGAAGACTTGAAACACCACTATCATCTCTATCAGCTCTTACTTTTTCACTTTCAGAATAAGGAACCAGAAAAATTTTTCGGACTCATTGAGGACAATCTAAAGCAGATTCATCCTCTTTTTCAGACTGTCTTTAAAACCTTTCTAAAGGACAAAGAGAAAATCGTCAACGCCCTTCAACTACCCTATTCCAACGCCAAATTGGAAGCAACCAATAATCTCATCAAACTTATCAAGCGCAATGCCTTTGGTTTTCGGAACTTTGAAAACTTCAAGAAGCGAATTTTCATCACTCTGAATATCAAAAAAGAAAGGACGAAATGTGTCCTTTCTCGAGCTTAGCTTTTCTTCAACCCACTACAGTTGACAAAGAGCCGTAGATTTTAGGTATTTACCTTGTCTACTTAAGAGGTATCATATCATCGAGATAAAGGTGATTTGTTTGTTCCTAAGAATTAGGTTTTAGGTTTGACTTGTGGTAACTTCTGGAAAAAGCTTGTCTAGGATTTTTGGAGTGATAGCTTGTCCAGGACCTTCAGCACAGTAGGTGTGAATATACATAGAGGGATTGAAGTTGAGCTCGATACAAGTGCAATGAGGTTTTTCCTTGCTAGCAGGCTGAGTTCTATCTGGAATGATGAGGTCAACCCCGCAAGCCCAGGCCCCCATGCTAGTTGCCATAGCTGCTGCCAATTCTTGGTAAGAGGAATCTATTGTCTCAGTGACATCAATAGAGTCACCACCCGTAGAGATGTTGGAGTTACGGCGGAGATTGACCTTTTTCCCTTCTGGGAGAATATCATCAGGTGCATAACCTTGCTGAGTCAACATCAATTGTTCGATGTCTCCTAGCTTAATGATTTCCAGAGGTGAGCGGTGGTCACGGCCTCGCAATGGATTGGCATTTTTCTGAGCGACTAATTCACGAATGGTGTGTTTGCCATCACCGACAACATTAGCAGCGACACGAAGGAGGACAGCCTCACAACGCCCGTCCAGAATGAAGAAACGGTATTCGGTTCCTGGGATAAATTCTTCAACAAGAACAGCTGTATCTTCTGCAAAGGCAATCTCGAGAGCTTTCTTATAGTTATCAAGGCTGGCAGGCTCTTGGAAAATGGAAATGCCCAGACCGAAGTTGGTTGATTTTGGTTTAACCACAATTTGTTTGCCCTTGATAAGAGGATAGTAGGCTAGACCTTGTTCTAGACTGGTAAATTCGTCGCCGGCAGGGACAGGGAAGCCAGCATCAGCCAGGATTTTTTTGGTCACGGTTTTATTAGCCATGGCAAGAGGAACTACATAGTTGTCTTTTGAGGTCATGTTACCATTTTTGACGTACTCAACATGATCTTTATGCCAGAGTTTAAGGAATTGATCCTGCTCATCTAGGATTTCAAAATGAAGCCCTTTTTGAATGGCATCAAAGAGCAGCATCTGGGTAGAAAGTTCCATCTCCTCATAACCCTTAAGGGCATAGTGGGCAGTCCAGTCGTAATCATGATAGGCAAGCGCCTTGTCAAGGGCAAAGTCAGAAAGGGACTTGTCTTTGATATGAGGAAGAAGTTGAGCAGCTAGTGTCTGACTGGAATCTGAAAAGGCATCTTTAACTTGTTTGACCAGACCTCGATGATAGTCACCAAGCCCAAAATGTTGCACCAGTTGGTCTAGAGCTGCTGTAATGTTCTGAGTTTCAGCTTCAGAAGGTAGAGGTTCTAAAGGATGAGAGAGGGCAATTTTTTCATTCAGCGCGTGACCTTGAGCCAGAGCCTGATCAACATTTTCAGGGGTATCCAGCCAGAGGAAGGCTAGAAGGAGTAGGTGTACGGTATCCATGGTAGTTTGGCTAATACCGATACGCTCAAAGGGGTTGAGGTCGAAGTTACGGAATTCTAGGTAGGTGATTCCCTTGTCAAGGAAGGAGCGATTAACCTTTTGTCCACGGAAACGAACAGCCGAGTAAAATTCCTTTTCCGCAATCAAATCACCTTGTTCGATATAGTTTTCGATGGCAGAGACATAGTCTTCTAGGCTTGCAAAAGATACTTGTATTTCTTCCTTATTGACATAACCATGGTCGCTGTTTCGGAAGGAACGCACGAGTTCTGGCACTTCTTGGTCGAAGAAGCCTTGCTCAGCAACAGGTGCAGCACCAAAGAGATAGGTAATCACCCAACGATAGCGCAAATAGTTCTGAGCCAGCTTGAGATAGAGGGCGTTTTTGAAAGCAATTATATCAATCTGGTCACTTTCTTGGAATAGGGCTTCAACCAAATCTTTCCCTAGTTCCATATTATAGTGGATACCTGAGATAGCTTGTAGTTTAGTTCCGTATTTTTCGGCTAGGTAGTTACGATAATGGCGTTCAAATTCATTTTCCAGTTGGGCAACTTGGATTTCTTGGGCGTTGATACGAGGAGGCATGGACAAGGGCCAGAGAAGTTCATCTTTACTGATGGAACGTCCAGCTACATCGGTAATGGCTCCAAGAAATCGACGAGCCTCAGTGGTAGATTTAGCAACTGGTGTGATGAGTTCCATCTGAAACTCACAAAAATCTGTTTGAATATAAGGGTGGAAACTTCGAGCTCCTAGGCAGGAAGGGTGAGGCGTATGTGCTAATTTTCCCTGTCTATCGACACGAAGACTTTCGCGTTCAATTCCAAAGTTAGCTTGAAGGATAGGGCTAGTAGGCTCCAGCTTTTGAAGCAGTTGATTTATAGTCATAGAGTCACCTTTTCATCTAATGTTAGTAATAGTATATTATAACAGGGAAAAGAAAACAACTTTCCGCTACGGTTAAGGGGAATTTTCGAATGTTTTAGATAAGAATTCTTAAAACCAGTTGCTTTTTAGCTCTATTATATGCAAAAATTGTAAAATACCCACCGATTTTTATGTAAAATGTTATTTCTCTTGCAATTTAAATCAAATTAGCCTATACTAATGACGTATATATGAGAACGAAAGAATCCCTAGGGTCGGCACTGCACCCATAAAATGAGACACAAGAAAACACTCCTGTTGTGGTAAACTAGAAACAGGGGTGTTTTGTTATGGTCAAAAAGCATATTCAGTAGAAACTAAGCTAGCCTGTATCGAAATGAAGAAGGCAGGCAAATCAAATAAAGTTATCATGGATACCCTCAGCATCAAAAATGCTAGTCAGGCCAAGACCTGGTAGCGATGGTATCAGAATGATGAATTGTACCGTTTCCACCAACCCGTGGGGAAACAATATACTTATGGTAATGGGATGAAACAGTTATCTGAAGTGGAACAGTTACGATTGCAGGTAGAATTACTAAAAAAGTATCAGAGCTTGATAAGAGAATCGACAAAGTAAGTCTTATCAAGCTAGTAGAAGAGTATAAGAAAACGTTCCCTGTATCTATTATTTTAGAATGTTTCGGCGTCAAACGCTCCACCTTTTATCGCTGGAAACAGGAGTGTAAGAATTCTCAGAAAAGAGGCGAAATAGCAGATAAAATCGAACAACTCTGTATAGAAAATCACTTTATTTACGGCTATCGAACCATCACTCGCTTACTAAAGAAAGTTTATAACCTCGTCGTTAATCGCAAGAAGGTCTATCGTATCATGAAGGAAAAGGGCTACCTTTGCCGTGCCCGTCCCAAGAAGGAACCTAAATTAGGGAAGCCTTACCATGTAACAGACAATAAGCTGGATCGTGATTTTCAAGCAGACAAGCCTATGGAGAAGCTTGTCACAGATATTACTTATTTATACTTAGGTAAATGTAAGCTATACTTGTCCTCCATCATGGATCTTTATAATCGTGAGATTGTGGCTTATACCATCTCAGATTGTCAGGATACGGACTTTGTGTTGGACACGCTCCATCAATTGGAATTACCTCAAGGAGCGATCTTACACAGTGATCAGGGATCGGTTTACACCTCAAAAGCTTACTATCAGGCTTGTGTAGAAAAAGGCATCACCCGCTCCATGTCCCGTAAGGGAACACCAGCAGATAATGCCTGTATCGAATGGTTTCATTCCGTCCTAAAGTCTGAAACCTTCTATCTCCATAAGTGAAGAAACATAACTGGAGATAGTATAACAGATATTGTCAAAAATTACATCATATTTTATAATGAAACTAGAATTCAACAAAAATTGAATGACCAGTCCCCTGTAGAGTACAGAGAATTGGTCGTAGAAGGGGTCCAGCAACCGAAGGGCGCTAGCCTTCAAATTTTCCTCCCAAAATGTGTCCAAAATATTGATAGAATTCCAGTTTTTGATAAGTCCGTTTAAAAAGACGAATCATCTTCTATTATATATTATTTTCTAAGTCAAAAATGATATAATAAAATGCAGAAACGGTTATATGAGGACTTTGTCAAGATTTTTTGGAAAATCCAGATGTTGTTTTTTTTTCTCTACCTATTTTTCTAAAACTGGGGAAAATCTGATATAATAAGCTTTGTAGGTGTATTATATTAATACTTACAGAACCGAACTATTCCCCTATTTAAGAAATATTGATTCAAATTTTATGAAATCAATCAGTAAATATCGTTCATAAAAACCTTGATATTACGCTATTTTTAGTCCAACTGAAACTCATACTTTCCAAACCAGGTCTTAAGAAAGCTCGTAAAGCATCACAATTCTCAAAACGTTAAGAACCAGCTACAATACAGCATTTACAACACTTCATGGTTCACACCATTACTTTTTAAGATTGCGATAAGCAATCTCTCCAACAGCCATTGGAATGACATTTGAAGTGTTGACATAAATTTGAGTTGTGCCTGTCTCACTATGTGTTAGAGCCTCAGAAATAGCTTCAATAGATGTTCCAGCCGTTGCCCCTGTATGTCGTAATTTATGAGGTGTAGCGTGTGCTAACTCTTTGTGACGTTTTCGAATGCTTTTCATTTTGTTATTTAGGTAATCAGAGTGGAGAGGTTTGTTTATGTTTTCCTTTGTATCTATATAGGTAAAGACAAATTGTTCTGGATTGCTGATGATACCGAACTGTGCTAGTTCGTATTTTTGTTGTTTTTTCCAAGAGGTATGAAGTTGAAGTAAGTCATTAAAAATAGAGAAAATAGGATAGCAAAAACTCTATTTGCGGAGAAAATGAGGCAAATATTTCCATAATAAAACGCATAATATCAAGGTTGTTCATTCAATCCTTGATATTATGCGTTTTTCTGATTTTAAAGCCTGATTGCTCAGTCTCTTTATAGTCTGTTTGATTATTAAATCGTTATTAAAATTCAATGGAGATTCGTCATTATGAGTAATAATAGTTCTTCCAGAAGTTATAGATTCCACTTTATCCCATTAGATAGTGTGTTCTAAATTCACTATATCTTGTTAGGTTTTAGGGAGAATCATTGATAACAGACTGTTGCAAATCTAGTTAGCTATATGATTTATACTTATTTACTTTTCTAGTAACCAATCTATAATATTTTTCTTCTCAATACCATTGTAATTGGCTGTTGGCTGAATCGTATCCATTGTTAATAGATATTTTGGGAATTGATCTTTAATGGCTTCTAGTGGTCTAAGTTCTCTTTCTAGTGTTTCTGCAGCAAGTGTTGTTTCACTGACCTGATAATAAGCGTAGTGACCAAGATCAGTTACAACAACAAAATCAACCTCATATTTATCTAAATTACCAACATATACTTGTGAATATCTACGTCTCAATTCCAAATAGACAATATTTTCCAAGATATGGCCAATATCTTCTTTGTAGTCTGGTAATAAGAGATGTCGTAAACCTAAATCAACGGGATAATATTTTTCTAAGCGTTGCAATAATGCTCGACCTTTTACATCAAAACGTGGAACGGAATAAAAAAGTAAACTATCTGTCAAAGTTGTCAAATAATTTTCCAAAGTATTATGGGATATTGAAACGTTTTGGCTGACTAGGGTATTGCGAATCTTATTTGTTGATATTAAACTACCTGTACTACTGAGAAGGGTTCGGACAATACGCTCAATAATCGTAGGATTTGGATTTCCCAATCTAGTGACAATGTCATTTAAAAGTATTGAGTTATATATCCCTCTTAGATAATCAATTTTTTCAGCGTAAGATGATGTTTGCAATAAGTAAGGGAAAGCACTAAAGAGATAATTGTTAAAAATTTCTGTTGTATTCAGATTCTCTGTGAGAGATTGACCTGATAGGTATTCTTCAAATGACAAAGGAAGAACCTCTATCTCAACATACCGACCAGTCAAGTTTGTAGCTAATTGGCTGCTCATAAAGTAGGCGTTGGATCCAGTCAAATAGAGGTCAACATTTGGCAAGATGAATAGGCTATCTGCTACCAATTCAAATTTTTCAACATGTTGAATTTCATCTAAAAAGATATAGTATGTTTTCTCTCCAACTAACTGCTCTTTTATATACGTATATAATGTTTGAAAGTGTCGCAGGTCATAATAACTCAGATCTTCAAAATTGATAGATATAATCTGATCATCGTCTACCCCAGTTGCTAGTAACTCCTCTTTATAGAGTTGAAAGAGAACAGATTTACCAGCTCGTCTCACTCCGCTCACAACTTTGATGATTTGTCGGTCACGATGTCTTCTTAAAAAATCTAAATAATGTGGTCTTTTAATATAGTTCATAATAGATACCTCAAAGATAGTATAACACAAATAGAAATTATTTTCAAATATTTAGAAATAAAATATAATTTGTTTTATTATTTTTAAAAAATTGAAAATAATATTTTTCTATAATCAAAAAATAGTCCATTTTGGTATGGCATGATAGTAAATCTTGTGAGGTTTTATAGCAAGTATTCATAATAAAAAAGCGCATACTATCAGGTATATAAAAGCTTGATAGTACACGTTTTATCTTAGAAATATTTACTGGATTTTCTTTTCAAACTGACTTTTTAAGAAGTTGTCTTGTCAACAATTTTAAAGACATTTTTGAAGCTATGTTGGACTGAAAGATATTGTGCTGATGATAATCTAAAAAATGATCATTAGACTTATCTTTGGAAAAACTGTAAAATATCAAAAATTACTACAGACCTTGGATTTTACTTATCATTTCCATGATTTAGATTGCTTACATTTTGTTTTGATAAGTTTTACGGTAATCTCCAGGAGAAAGTCCAGTCCTTTGTTTAAAAATTTTAGTAAAGTAGGAATAATTATCATACCCTACTTGACAAGACACTTGTGATATCGAGATATTTGTTTGAGATAGGAGAGATTTAGCAGCATTAATGCGCTTATCCGTTATATATTTAACAAGAGTTTCTCCAGTTTCTTTTTTAAAAATTCTAGCTAAATGATCTGCGCTGAGATAAACCATATCTGCTAATATAGAACGATTTATATCTTTATAGTAGTGATGATCTATGTATTCGACGATGCGTTGAATACTATTTTTTTGGTTTTCAATGTTTGTTGCAAATTTCTTAGCATGTGACCAGTAATAATCAAAGTAATCCTGAAAAGATTCAATTGAATGAAAGCGTCGTTGGAATAGGAAATCATGAGTGCTGTTTTGGAATAATTTATGAGCTGAAATTCCATTTTGATCTAGATATATTCCTATTTGTTGAGTCCAATCTAGTAAAATTTGTTGTAGTGTGAAAGTAGGAATTTGAGAATTATAAGCAAGTGAATTAATTTTTTCTCTTAATTCGTATTCACTTAAGGTATCTAAAAAAGTAATTGAAAGAGTTTCTGTTTTAAAGGAAGTTGGAAAACTATGTGGAACACATATAATAGTATTCCAATAAGAGACATACTGTTCATTATAAGTGTAGAGTTCTTTGGTATGAAATAAAATATCGGATATTTTATGGCAACTCTTATATATAATATTTGAGTATTTGCTAAAATTATTGGAAATTTGAGAATGAATTTCATATGCTAATTTGTCACTACGTTTGGATGAGTCTACTCTAAAGAGACAAACATATTGATCAACCTGACTTTCCATCTTGAACAAGCTTATCAGCTTATAAGAAGGTTGTGAAATTCTTTGAAGTTCTCTTTTTAGTTGAGAAGTCCATGATGGAATTTCTGCAGAATAATCTTCTTCATTAAGATTGATTGTTAAAACTGCAAGGAAAAAATACTGGTGTTTTTTTAGAATAAAATCTTGTTTGCTTGCTATATTTTCTAGCTCATCAATACGAGAAAGTTGGGGTTTTCTGAGGTAATCATACCAGAAATTATCCTCTATTTGTAAAAGTGCATCATTTTTTCCATTTAAGCTATGATTCTCAATTTTACCAATTGCTTTTTGAATAATAAATTCTAATTTTTCAAAGTTAATAGGTTTTAGATAGTATTCGAAGCTTTGTAATTCAATTGCTTTTTGAGCATAGTTGAAGTCAGCGTAATTGGTTAAAAAAATTGTTTTTATATCATATTTTTCATTTCTAATCCAAGATAAGAGTTCGAGGCCACTACCTTGAGGCATTTCTATATCGCTTATCATGAGATCAATAGGATGCTCTTTAATAATGTTTTGAGCTTGAGTGAGGCTATAGGCAACATAAACAATGTCAATGTGTAGTTTATCCCAGTTTATTTTCTCTCGTAAAGCTTCAATGATAAAACGATCGTCATCAACTAATAAGATATTCATTATAACCTCCGTCTATAATCTTGTATGGAATAAGTAAAAGAATTTTAGCTCCACCTTCTTCATTATTTTCAAATGTAATAGTATAGTCGTTGGGATAGAGAAGATTTAAACGTTCGATGGTGTTTGTTATCCCGATATGATGTCCATCTTCTGTTATTAGAGACTGTTTCTGATTTAGTTTTGATAAAATTTCTTCAGAGAAACCTGGACCATTATCTTCGATACAAATCTGAATATAATCTGAGTTCTCAGTTTTTACTTTTTTTATTGATAGCAAAATTGTAAATAAATCTTGAAATGAAAAACCGTGTTTTATTGTGTTTTCGATAAATGTTTGTAAAAGTAACGATGGAACAAGAGTATTTTGTAGCTCAGAATTGTAGTCTAGTGAAAAGTAGATACTATTTCCATATCGAATTCGTTGTATTTCTAAATAATCTTTAATATGCTGAACTTCATCTTTAAGTTCTGAAAAATCTTGATTAGCCATAAATAAATGACGGAGATAATTTGAAGTTAGGATAGTTAACTCTTCAATTTCCTTGTAGTTTTTTGTTTGAAGCATACTATGAATCATTGATAACATATTTAAGTAGAAATGTGGACGGATTTGGTTTTTAAGATAATTCAGTTCAATCTTCTTAAGTTCTAGTTGTGAATGGTATTCCCGTATTTTTAATTCTTGCATGTCAAATATTACTTTATTAAGTTTATCATTTGCCTTATCAATTTCTAGTATACCTTCAGATATAAAAAATTCAGAAGGGGGGATGGAGTCCCCAAGTTGAGAGAGTCGTTCAGTGAGTCTTGTTATAGGTTTAATCATCCACTGACGAATATACAGGATAATGATGATTGATAAAATTGTGATAATGATAGGAACAGCTGATAAAAATACTTCTAAGAGTGTGATATTTCTAAAGACCTCGGCATAATCGACTAAAACATAAATATCGAAAGGTAAATGCGTTTTTTCATTTTGAGCATGAATCAGGTAGTTTTCGGAGGGTATATTGTTAGGCTCTTTTAGAGAAAGTTTACCATTATTTCCAATATTGAGTTTTCTTAGAGGTTTTAGGATATCTTCTGAAGATATGACGGCATAAATGATTTTTCCTTCGTAATGAACAGATTTAACTAAATATTCGCTGTTTTTAGTAGTTATATTTTTCCATTTACGGTCACTTATATCACTGCGCAATGATTTTAGATTTGTTTTTAACAGTAAATAATCTTCATATGGAATATAAAGATTGGAGACGTTTATAAAATGTTCAGTACTATCGGTTTCTAATAAGAATGTCATATGAGTTTCATTTTGATATTCAAACTCTGTAAAGCTAGTTTGAACTTTTTTAAGATTTTCTTGATACTCAAGAAACGTTTGTACATGATTTAATTTTTCTAAAGGTTCATTATGCGTTATTGTTGAGTACATAAAGCGTTCTACAGAATGCAATTTCTCATTAACAGAGTCAGCATAAATTTCAATTGAACTACGTAGGTGTACTATATTTTGGTTTTTAATAAAATTTCTGGTTATGTTACTCATAGCAATATTGATTAAAATATTTATCAATAGTAGTACAAGTAGGAGTTTAAAGAAAAAATGAATAGAATGTTTTTTTGATAAGTCGTGATTTAATTTCATATACTAGGCTCCTATTAAAATTATAGCACTTTGAAAATATGATATCATGTAACAAAACAGATATGTTTTATCAAGATGTCGGAAAAGTAATAGTTTTTAAAATTAAAAAACTGAAAAATTGATAAACCTAGTCCAAAAAGTTATATTAAGGGAATTATATATGGTGTAAAATAATCGTAGAAAATCAGATAGGAGGAAAAAAATGAAAGTAGCATCTCAACTTCATAAAATAAAATTAAAGCATAGTATTCCGTTATATATATTACTTTTTCCTTCAATATTGCTATTAATTTTATTTTCCTATATTCCCATGTTGGGACTAATTATTGCATTTAAAGACTATTCACCAGCCAATGGTATCTTTGCTAGTCAGTGGGTAGGATTTAAGTACTTTACTCAATTTTTCTCATCATTCCAATTTGGGACAACTATGTTCAATACATTAAAAATTTCACTTTATAGTATTGTAGTAGGATTCCCCTTACCTATTATACTAGCAATAATTAGTAATCAGTTAAGAGTTGGAAAATTCAGAAAAATATTTCAAGTAACAACTTACTTACCTCATTTTATCTCTACAATGGTTATGTGTGGGATGATCATCTTATTTTTATCTCCTACTAGTGGTTTGTTAGCGAATGTATTTAAGTCTGTTGGAATCACTATTCCAGATTTTTTATCAAAACCTAGTAGTTTTGCAGGTGTTTATGTTTGGAGTGATGTATGGCAACATATTGGTTGGGATAGTATTATTTATCTAGCAGCGCTTTCTGCAATTGATCCTACATATTATGAGGCTGCAACTATGGATGGTGCCTCTAGATTACAAAAAATTCGGCATATAGAATTACCATTACTTTTGCCGACCGCTATGATTTTATTAATATTAAGAGCAGGTAGTTTATTAAGTGTAGGGTTTGAGAAAGTGTTACTATTACAGAATCCTCTTAATTTAGCAGGAAGTGAGATAATTTCGACCTATGTTTATAAAGTTGGTATGGTGAACTTTCAGTATAGTTATTCGACAGCTATAGGATTGTTTAATACGGTAGTGAATCTAATAATTTTGCTATCCGTCAACTGGTTCTCAAAACGATATACTAAAACAGGTCTTTTTTAAAGGAAGGAGTGCTTAAAGTGAGATGGTTTCATAAATCAAGAAAAACAAACTCTGAATTATTATTTGATATAGTTACCTATGGTTTAGCAATTTTCCTTATTCTGTTAATTGTTTATCCGTTATGGTTTGTAGTGATTGCATCTTTTAGTAATCCTTCAGATGTTGCAAATGGGAAGGTATGGTTTATTCCTAGAGAATGGAAATTTGATGGATATTTACGTCTGATTCAACAACCTTTATTTTTGCGTAGCTATCTAAATACAATTTTATATACTGTTGTTGGTACCTTAGTTGCATTAGTAGTCAATATTCCAGCTGGTTATGCTTTATCTAGAAAAGAATTAGTTGGTAGAAGGTGGATGAGTATTCTCTACATCATTCCTATGTTCGTATCAGGTGGCTTGATTCCTACCTACTTAACAGTAAAGAATGTAGGCTTAATTGATACATTTTGGGTAATGGTAGTACCTTTTGCGGTTTCATCATACAATATTATTGTTGCTAGAACTTTCTTTAATAATAGCATTCCAGACGGAATGTGGGAGGCTGCGCAAATTGATGGCTGTGGCACAATTCGTTATTTTATTAAAATAGTTGTTCCTTTATCAAAAGCTATTATAGCAGTTATTGGACTTTGGACTGCAGTTGGTATTTGGAATTCGTGGTTTAATGCTTTAATTTATTTAACAAATGAAAATTTACAGCCATTGCAATTAATTTTACGACGTTTACTAATTAGTAATCAAATGTTACAATCGCAAGCAACAGGAGAAGTGGCCTCAGATCTTCGTATCAAAGCCGATATGATGAAGTATGCAGCAATTGTTATTTCAACCGCTCCGATAATGTTGCTATATCCCTTTGTTCAAAAATATTTTAATCAAGGCGTAATGATTGGCGCGTTGAAAGAATAGGAGAAAAACATGAAAAATAAATCATTTACATATTTGTTCTTAGGAACAGTTACACTTGCTGGCTTAACAGCCTGTGCAAATTCCAATAATGCGAATAAGGACGATAAGTCTGGAGAAGATTCTTATAAAATCACAACTGTTCGTTGGTCTGACTGGGGAGAAGATTACCATAAAGGTTTTCTAACAGATTCTGCCAAGGAAGCAGGTATTGATGTTAAATGGGATACACTTGTAGCTGCAGATTGGGCAGATAAGAAATCTGTTTTGGTTGCTAGCGGAGATTTACCAGATGCATTTTTAGGTTCAAATGCATTTACAGATTCAGAAATTGCTCAGAACCAATCTCTATTTATTCCATTGGAAAATTTAATCAAGGAAAACATGCCAAATTTAACTAAGGCTATGGAAAAAGAGCCTAAGATTAAAGCTATGATTACTTCACCAGATGGTCACATATACAGCCTACCTAAAAAATTACCGATGCGCCCTACTGTAGCTAATCAGCTATTTATTAATAAAAAGTGGCTGGATAATTTAGGATTAAAGGTTCCAGAAACTTATGATGATTTAGTAAAAGTATTACAAGAATTCAAGGATAAAGATGCGAACGGAAATGGAGATGCTTCTGATGAAATTCCATTTGGAGCAGGAAACTTTGATCCAACATTCTCATATATTCTTCCGTTCAATAATCGTTTAGGTGCAGATAATACGTATGAAATGTCTGTAAAAGATGGAAAACCAGTCTACCTTCGTACAGAGGAAAGTTATAAACAAGGGATTGCAGCAATGCACGAATCTTATAAAAAAGGTTTGATTGATCCAGAAATCTTTACAGAAGATACCTCTATGAGTGTAGCGAAACGTATGGATAAGGGAGTATCTAGAGTAGGTGTTTCTAGTGGTTGGACAGCAGATGCAACGTTTGGCTTACATTCAAGTGAGTATATTGCTCTACCTGCTTTAAAAGGTATGGATGGTAAACAATATGTCTTTTCTGATCCAGATCATTATAACTATGGTCGAAATGAAATTTTGATTACAAATAAGAGCAAAGATCCTGCTAAATTATTGAAATGGTTGGATAAATTATATACAGATGAAGCAAGTATTCAGAATTTCTATGGATCATTTGGAATAGCTACTGAAAAGAATGGTGATAAGTTTAAAGTGTTACCTCCTAAAGATGGCAAATCAGCTGATGAATGGGCATGGATTAATTCACTTCGAGATTTTGGTCCTAAATACGTAAGCGATGATATCAATAGTCGTGTAGAAATCGATCAAACACAAGGTGATGGATTGAAATTGAAGATGGACCAAGATTTGAAACAATTTGCGTTGCCAGCTTACCCTAATGTGATTTATTCACAAGAAGAACTTAACAAATTATCATCAATCTATGTGAGTATTGAATCTTATGTCAAACAACAGGCATCTAAATGGGTAGTTGAAGGTGGCATTGAAAAAGAATGGGATTCATACAAAGAAACTCTTAAGAATATGGGATTGGACGAGTTTATGAAGATTCAACAGGAAGCATATAATCGTTACCAAAAAGAAGTAAAAGAGTAATATTTTATATGAACTCTTGGTTGTATGAACAAGTGACTAGCTAATTACAGGAAGCGAGACTGATAACCTTAAATTATCTCGCTTCCTTTATTCTAATTTTTAAAGAAATTTGGAAATATTTTTTAAATAATTTAGGTAATATTTTTGTACAACTGACATTATAAAATATAGAGTTAAGACAATCGATTTTATGGAGATATCTATTATGCAAAAATTATTTTCATTAGATGGAAAAGTGGTTAGAATTTTAACTTTTTTGACAGATTTAATTATTTTAAATACTCTATTTATTGTTAGTTGTATTCCAATAGTTACAATTGGGGCATCACTAACTTCTCTTACGACAATGTGGTATCGTATTTTAAAAGGTAAAGATACCGATATTACTTATCATTATTTTCGGATCTTTAGACGAAATTTTAAACAATCAACTTTTATTTGGTTGTTTATCCTCCTAATAGAATTACTTTTATATGTGAACTATTGTCTTTGGGGCTATTCAAGTTTATTTTCAGAGTATAGTTTATTGTTAGTGTTGCCCTTTTTATTTGTTATAATACTTTTGATAAGTGTTATTTTTCCCTATATTGGTCTATTTAAGGATAATCTAAAAAATAGTATTGTAAATAGCGTATTAATTTGTATTTTAAATCCAATACAAGCTATCATTTTGGTTTTATTTAATATTTCTGTACTATATATGAGTTTTAGTAGTCCAGAACGGGTTTTAACAGCGATTTACGTGTTTACATTTGGGGGATTTGCTTTTTGCGGATTGATGAATGTAATGATAACGAATAAAATGTTTGATAAAGTAAAGCAATTTACTAAAAGGAGGGAAACAAATTGAAAATTTTTAAGGGAGAGTTTTATCGAATCTCTGTATTAACAGACAAGTTAGTAAGGTTAGAATACTCTAAAACTGGAAGTTTTGAGGATAGAACTACACAACTTATCTATAATAGAGATTTTGACGAAGTTTCGTTAGATTATATCGAGACATCAAACGTACTAGATATTATGACGGACTATTTCCATTTGCATTTTAATAAAGGAGAATTTAACGCCGAAAATTTATTTATAGAATTAAAAGGAAATTTTGCTGTATATGGTAGTCGCTGGTATTTTGGTGAATCTATTGAAACGTTAAAAGGAACAGCTAGGACTCTTGATAAGGCAGATGGAGCAATTCCATTAGAAGATGGAATTATTAGTCGAAATGGTATTGCCTTATTGGATGATTCCCAAGGATTTATTTGGGATGAACAATCTGGTTATATTGAGAGAGAAAATCAAATTGACCTGTATTTCTTTGCCTATGGGCATGATTATAGAGGAGCAATCAGAGACTTTTACCATTTGACTGGTTCAACACCCTTGTTGCCAAGATATGCTTTAGGTAATTGGTGGAGTAGATATTGGCCCTATACGTCGGATGAATACTTGAATTTAATTGACAGATTTAAAAAAGAGAAAATTCCGTTATCTATCGGTGTTTTAGATATGGATTGGCATATAACTGACATTCCAGCCCGTTTTGGAAGTGGCTGGACAGGATATAGTTGGAATAGAAACTTAATACCTAATCCAGAACAGTTATTGCAAGAACTTCATGATAGGAAGTTAAAACTCTCCTTAAATGTCCATCCTGCTGATGGTATACGCGCTTATGAAGAAGCTTATCCTCTAGTTGCTAAACGATTGGGGTTAAATGTAGAATTAGAAGAACCTGCTATTTTTGATTTTTTTAATCCCTCTTTTAGGGAAGCTTACTTTAAAGATGTTCATTATGAGCTAGAAAAGCAGGGAGTAGATTTTTGGTGGATTGACTGGCAACAAGGGACACAAGGTATGTTGGATCCACTATGGCTTTTAAACCATTATCACTATCAGGATAGCTGTAAAAATTCAGAAGGTGGTTTGATTTTATCAAGGTATGCAGGACCTGGTAGTCACCGTTACCCTGTTGGTTTTTCAGGGGACACTATTATTAGTTGGAATTCGTTAAGATTTCAACCTTATTTCACAGCGACAGCATCTAATATTGGTTATAGTTGGTGGAGCCATGATATCGGTGGGCATATGCTGGGGGATTATGACGAAGAGCTACAAACTAGATGGCTACAGTTTGGCGTTTTTAGTCCGATTACTCGATTACATAGTTCTAGAAGTCCCTTTAATAGTAAAGAACCTTGGTTTTTTTCAGAAACAACATCTAAGATTATGAAGAAATACCTTCGTTTGAGACATCAGATGATTCCATATCTATATACCATGAATGTAAAGACACATGAGGAAGGTGCCCCGTTAATCAGTCCAATGTATTATTTCTACCCAGAGAATGATGAGAGCTACAATGTTCCAAATCAATACTTTTTTGGAACAGAACTGATGGTGGCTCCCATTGTAGAAAAGATGGATTTGGCATTCCAATCTTCCAAAGTAGATGTATGGTTCCCTGAAGGTGAATGGTATGACTTCTTTTCAGAGAAAAAATATACAGGTGGTGTGAAGTTAAGTATTTATAGGGACATTTCAACTATACCTGTGTTTGCAAAAAGTGGTGCAATCATTCCCTTGGTTGGTTCTGAGATAGATATGGGTGTTGATTTACCTGAAGTTGTAGATTGGTATGTATTCCCGGGCAAACAACATTCTTTTGAAATGATTGAAGATCAAAATGGTCAAAGATATAAAACAAGATTATCGATTGATTGGGAAATGGGAATAGTAGAGTTAGCATTACAAGGAGATTCTCGCATTGTTCCAAGTAATAGAAGGCATAGAATTCATTTTAAAGGGACGAATGTGTCTATAATTGAATTGCCAAATAAGAGTGATACAGTTAGATTTGAATGCAAAGAGAATAAAATGCCATCTTTAAATGATGAAGTTTTTAGACTACTAAAGACAGCTTCTCTTTCATATGAATTAAAAGATAGATTATTAAATCAATTCATCAATGCCAAAAATTCTCATGAGTTAATGAATATCTTGCATCATCAGGATAAGGAATTGAGAGGGCGTTTGTTGGAAATGATATTTACTAGCCAAAACTAATTGAGAAATTTCATACACAATTTCTATTATTTAATTACTAATTATTTATTTTTTAATGTGTAATAGTTTTATATCTCTATGCTTATGGGCTTGTATTTTAGTAATTACAAGTTTGGCATAGGGATGTTTTTTGTTTACTGAAGAGGAAAGGATAATACTAAATAAAAATCAAAAAGCAAACTAAGAAACTAGCCGCAGGTTGCTCCAAACACTATTTTGAGGTTGTAGATAAGACTGACGAAGTCAGTCACATATATACTGTAAGGCGACGCTGACGTGGTTTGAAGAGATTTTCGAAGAGAATGAAGAGGAAAGGATAAGTATATTTCAAGGTTTGAAACATTTTTAAACTAAACAAGAGCAAACTTTTAAAGGTGATTTCTCAAAGTAACTTCCACTTGCCTGACCGAAGTGGAAGTTAGTCTGAAATGGATTTTTATGATGGAATTAAGTATGAGACGCTAGATTTTTTCAGAAAATTTTCTAAAACAAACAGGATTTGTTTGACATTTATTTGAAAATTCTGTAAAATGAATTATTATATCGTTCAAGGAGAATATATATGGAAAAACAGAAAACATTTTTTGGACATCCTATGGGCTTGTCCACCCTCTTCTTTACAGAGATGTGGGAACGCTTTTCTTACTATGGGATGCGAGCTATCCTACTTTACTATATGTACTATAGTGTGCAAGATGGTGGGTTGGGGATGGATAAGACCACGGCTGCATCGGTTATGGCGATTTATGGCTCGCTGGTATTTTTGTCCTCGGTTGTCGGTGGTTTTGTTAGTGACCGTATTTTAGGAAGCCGTAAGACTGTCTTTTACGGTGGGATTCTGATTATGCTAGGGCATATTGCTTTGGCAACACCTTTTGGACAAGTGGCTCTCTATCTTTCTATTGCCTTGATTATCTTTGGAACTGGATTTTTAAAACCCAATATCTCAGATATGGTGGGAGGAATTTATGAGAAAGAGGATGATAGACGGGATGCAGGTTTTAGTATCTTTGTCTTTGGTATTAACTTAGGTGCCTTCGTTGCCCCTTATCTAGTGGGTTATCTAGGTCAGGAAGTCAATTTCCATCTAGGTTTCTCATTAGCTGCCATTGGGATGTTCTTTGGTCTGGTGAAGTATGTTTTAGATGGGAAGAAATATCTGCCTGAATCAAGTCTTTACCCCACTGATCCACTTTCACAGCAGGACCGGCAGACCTTGATTAAACGCTTGCTACTTACACTTGTCATGGTTATTCTTGTGGTTATAGGTTTAGTCTTTACTCACCAGTTTAACGTGGATATGATTGTTAATATCTTTACAGTAATTGCGGTAATCATTCCAATCTACTATTTCTTTAAAATTTTATCTAGTCAGAAAATAACTGCTACTGAGAGATCCAGAGTATTTGCCTACATTCCTTTATTTATCGCTGGAGTACTCTTCTGGTCTATTGAGGAGCAGGGGTCTGTTGTTCTCGCTCTATTTGCGGATGATCAAACTCGACTTTACTTTAATATATTTGATTTGGGAATCAAATTCATTTCCCATCTAGCTTTTTCCAAAGTATCAATCCACTTTTCATTATGATTTATGTGCCGATTTTTGCATGGTTGTGGGGGAAAATGGGTAAAAAGCAACCGTCTTCTTCTAAGAAATTCGCTTACGGTTTATTAGCAGCAGGTTTATCCTTCTTGTGGATGATGTTACCAGGGATGCTCTTTGGGACAGATGTTAAAGTCAGTCCTTTCTGGTTGATTATGAGTTGGGCTATTGTGATTGTGGGGGAAATGTTGATTTCGCCTATCGGTCTATCAGTCACTACTAAGCTAGCACCAAAATCCTTCCAAGCACAAATGATGTCTATCTGGTTTTTGAGTAATGCAGCTTCCCAAGCTATCAATGCTCAAATTGTAAAATTTTATACAAGCGAAACTGAAGTCGCTTACTATGGAATTGTTGGAGGAATTACGATTGTATTCGGTATTATCTTACTCTTCTACGTTCCACGTATTGAAAAACTAATGTCTGGTATCAGATAGAGAAAAACTGGAATTTCTGTAGGGATTCTAAAAGTTAGATCAATTATTTATTCAAAGGATTTAGTTCTGTATGGTACAGGGCTAGGTCCTTTTAGTTTGATTTTCGAAGAGTATAAGTCAAGTCCAATCAAAAAATCTCACTATTCATTAGGCTAAAGGAGACCTAATCAAAGTGAGATTGTGAAATTATAGTAGGTTTTGTATCGCCTCTTCAATCTGTTTTGGGTCTGTTTTTGAAGAGAAGCGCTCAAAGACCTGCCCATCACGACCGATGAGAAATTTAGCGAAATTCCATTCGATTCGTTTTCCTAGTGGGCCAGATTTCTGGTCTTTTAACCAGACATAGAGGGGATCTGCCTCCTTGCCGTTGACCTTGATCTTGGCAAAGCGTGGGAAGGTGGTTTGATAGTTTAGGCTACAGAAGTTGTTGATTTCCTCTACGCTACCGGGTGCTTGTCCCATAAACTGATTGCAAGGGAAGTCTAAAATCTCAAAACCTTGTTCTTGATAGCGATCATAGAGTTCTTGAAGTCCTTGGTACTGGGGCGTTAAACCACATCCGGTAGCAGTGTTGACAACCAAGAGAACTTTCCCACGATAGGCATCTAGTGGAGTTTCTTGATTGTCTTGGTTCAAAACTGAAAAATCGTATAGTGAAGTCATTGATTGCTTTTCTCCTTCTGTGTGGTCTTGTTAGGAGTTTTTTCCTCCTGTAGTGATAGAAATCCGTAGGTCATGGTTCCAAAAATGCTACCGATAATCAGGCCATACATCAGCAAAGGAACACTTTTATCGACTTGCATGAGCAACTTCCCAAAATCTGAAAAGGACATCTGCTGAACGAAGACTTTATGAAAGATGAGTAAGGTAAAGAGACCAATCTGAATATCGATAAACACAACCCAGCTTCGAAATTTGATTTGGGCTTTGCTGTAGGTTTTGAGGATGATTTCTGACTTGTCATCTTTTTCCAGATGGAGTTCTTTGACGGCTCTTTGAGTTTTTAAAGTAATGAAAAAAATGAGTCCAGAGTAAACGTAGGGCATAGCATAGCGAACGGCTTCTATGAAGCGTCCAAATAACAGATAAAACAAGAAGAGAATGAAGGAAGAATAAACGATTTGGACCATGGAACGGGCACAAGCCTTGTGGATAATCTCTTGTCGGCATTCATCAAAAGGGCCCTGAATGTGAAAGAGATTTCGAAGTAGGCGAGTGGTGAAGTCTTCTTTTTTCATGCTAGTAACCTCCTAAATGAGCGGTTTTACTGATTTTCTTTTACGAATTGATAGAGATAATAAAGATAAGTGATAGAAGAAAGGCTAGCGATAGTCAGCAGTAAATAATATTTCCAACCGCTTGAGATGAGCATCAGTTGTGGAAAAGATAGAATTATAAAGTATAGTGCTAAGTTAAGTGTGCGCGTTTTTGGGGAGTCAATCTTTAGATAAGTCAGTCCTTTGTTAAGTGCTAGAATAAAGACTAGCACGAGGAATGTCTCGTCGATTGGCAAGTTCCCTGAAACGATGATGAAGATGAGCAGTGAACTGAACAAAATATGATAGGTAAGTAAAGTTACTAGTGATTTCATAGGGCACCTCCTAATACTCATCCTGATTTTTCTTGGCTTTTGCAATGCGACGGGAGATGAGGAACTGTATGCTTGCCCCGAAGAAGATAGAACCGAGAATGCTTGATACACCATTTCTTATAGTGAGAAGAGACTGAAAATAGTCCTGACCTTCACCTATGAGTATATCGAGAAGAGGATTTATAAAAAATATCCATAGACCAAAGAACAAACCTGCTTTAAGACCTGGGTAGCGAAGTTGCTTACTTTCTTTCTCACTCAGCATATCTGGCTCAATAGTTGTAATCCTTGTTTTTTGCATTTGGTAGGTGAGATAGCTAGCAGTGATGAGGGCAATCACTAAAATCAGAGGAGGATAGACCAGAGCCACTTCTTGAGGATATTTATAGGCCAGAAGGAGTGGAATAAGATTTCCGAAAATCATCAGATAAAAGAGGATGATAAAGACTTGGTTCCCGATACGATCGGCCTCGCGCCGTTTGTATTCGTCAAGGGGATCAGAAATGCCGTATGTGCGTTTGATCAGTTTTTCAGTAAAGGTTTCTTTTTTCATGAGTTGGCTCCTTTTTTAAAAATTATCCTCCCAAAAGAGACTGTTTAGGTCAGTTTGGAGGCTGCGGGCGAGATTGAGACAGAGTTCCAGGGTTGGATTGTACTTGTCGTTTTCAATCATATTGATGGTCTGTCTCGAGACACCGATATCCTTGGCTAGCTCGAGCTGAGAAATGCCTAGTTCCTTGCGAAATTCTTTCACACGATTCATCTGGTCTTCTTTCTAATTTGTGTCGCATATATTTGACTACATTATATTCTTCTATGAAATAGATGTCAAGCATATTTGACATATTTCTTAAAGAAATCTTACTTTTTTTGACCTATTTGTCTGACTAGTGCAAGCTAGTCGGATTTGTGGTAAAATAGATAGGATATGACAAAAGAATTTCATCATGTAACGGTCTTACTCCACGAAACGATTGATATGCTTGACGTAAAGTCTGACGGCATTTACGTTGATGCTACATTGGGTGGAGCAGGCCATAGCGAATATTTATTGAGTAAATTAAGTGAAAAAGGCCATCTCTATGCCTTTGATCAGGACCAGAATGCCATTGACAATGCACAAGAACGCTTGGCACCCTACATTGAAAAGGGAATGGTGACTTTTATCAAGGATAATTTCCGTCATTTACAGGCACGTTTGCGCGAAGCTGGTGTTCAGGGAATTGATGGAATTTGTTATGACTTGGGAGTGTCTAGTCCTCAGTTGGACCAGCGTGAGCGTGGTTTTTCTTATAAAAAGGACGCGCCATTGGACATGCGCATGAATCAGGAAGCTAGTCTGACAGCCTATGAAGTGGTGAACCACTATGACTATCATGACTTGGTCCGTATTTTCTTTAAGTATGGTGAGGACAAATTCTCTAAACAGATTGCCCGTAAGATTGAACAAGCTCGGGAAGTCAAGCCGATTGAGACAACGACTGAGCTGGCAGAGATTATCAAGTCGGCCAAACCTGCCAAGGAACTCAAGAAGAAGGGACATCCTGCCAAACAGATTTTTCAGGCTATTCGAATTGAAGTCAATGATGAACTGGGAGCGGCAGATGAGTCCATCCAGCAGGCTATGGATATGTTGGCTCTGGATGGTAGGATTTCAGTGATTACCTTTCATTCCTTGGAAGACCGCTTGACCAAGCAATTGTTCAAGGAAGCTTCAACGGTTGAAGTTCCCAAAGGTTTGCCCTTCATCCCAGATGATCTCAAGCCCAAGATGGAATTGGTATCCCGTAAGCCAATCTTGCCAAGTGCAGAAGAATTAGAAGCCAATAACCGCTCGCACTCAGCTAAGTTGCGCGTGGCCAGAAAAATTCACAAGTAAGAGGGGAAAAATGGTAGATAAAAAAGAAACAACCAGTCAATTCTTGCAGAGTCGTATAAAAAAATTCTCCCGTGTGGAGAAGGCTTTTTATCTTTCCATTGCGTTTACAGCTCTTGTTTTGGCGCTTAGTATTATCTTTATGCAGACTCGACTCCTACAAGTACAAAATGATCTGACAAAAATCAATGCGCAGATAGAGGAGAAAAAGACAGAATTAGATGATGCCAAACAAGAGGTAAATGAATTGTTGAGGGCAGAACGCTTGAAAGAAATCGCAAATTCTAAGGACTTAAAATTGAATAACGAGAATATTCGATCAGCGGAGTAAGATATGAAGTGGACAAAAAGAATAACCCGATTTGCGATTAGAAACCGTAAATCTCCAGCAGAAAACCGTAAAATAGTAGGGAAGTACATCAGCTTGTTAGCTGTCGTACTTTTCGCTGTCTTTTTGGTTAATTTTGCTGTTATTATCGGGAGTGGTAGTAAATTTGGAACGGATCTAGTCAAAGAGGCCAAGAAAGTTCACCAAATAACCCGTACAGTCCCTGCCAAACGTGGGACTATTTATGACCGAAATGGAGTCCCGATTGCTGAGGACGCAACCTCCTATAATGTCTATGCTGTTATTGATAAAAAATACAAATCAGCAACTGGTAAAATTCTTTATGTAGAAGATGCCCAGTTTAATAAGGTAGCAGAGGTTTTCCATAAGTATCTGGATATGGACGAGGCTTATGTTAAAGAACAATTGTCTCAACCGAATCTGACTCAAGTTTCTTTTGGTGCCAAAGGAAATGGGATTACCTATGCCAATATGATGGCTATTAAAAAGGATTTGAAAGACGCTAGTGTTGAAGGAATTGACTTTACAACTAGCCCTAACAGAAGCTATCCAAATGGACAATTCGCTTCTAGTTTTATTGGTTTAGCTCAACTCCATGAAAATGAAGATGGGAGCAAGAGTTTGCTGGGAACTTCTGGGATGGAGAGTTCCTTGAACAGTATTCTTGCAGGGAAAGACGGTATTATTACCTATGAAAAAGATCGTCTGGGTAATATTGTCCCTGGAACAGAACAAGTTTCCCAGCAAACGGTAGATGGCAAGGATGTTTATACAACTATTTCCAGCACCCTTCAGTCCTTCATGGAGACCCAGATGAATGCCTTTCAAGAAAAAGTAAAAGGCAAGTATATGACAGCAACCTTGGTCAGTGCCAAAACAGGGGAAATTCTTGCAACAACGCAACGGCCGACCTTTGATGCCGATACTAAGGAAGGGTTGACCAAGGACTTTGTTTGGCGTGATATCCTCTATCAAAGCAACTATGAGCCAGGGTCAACTATGAAGGTCATGACACTAGCTGCTGCTATTGACAATAACACTTTCCCAGGAGGAGAAGTTTTCAACAGTAGTGAGTTAAAAGTGGCAGATACTACTATCCGAGATTGGGACGTCAATGAAGGATTAACTGGCGGAGGAATGATGACCTTTTCTCAAGGGTTTGCGCACTCAAGTAACGTTGGGATGACGCTTCTGGAGCAAAAGATGGGAGATGCTACCTGGCTGGATTATCTAAGTCGCTTTAAATTTGGTGTTCCGACTCGTTTTGGCTTGACGGATGAATATGCAGGTCAACTTCCGGCTGACAATATCGTAAATATTGCTCAGAGCTCATTTGGACAAGGGGTTTCAGTGACCCAAACCCAAATGTTACGTGCTTTTACAGCGATTGCTAATGATGGAATTATGTTAGAGCCTAAATTTATTAGTGCAATTTATGATTCTAATAATCAATCTGTTCGTAAGTCTCAAAAAGAAGTTGTGGGGAATCCTGTTTCTAAAGATGCGGCAAGTTTAACTCGAACTCATATGGTGTTAGTAGGAACTGATCCTGTTTATGGAACTATGCATAACCACAGTACAGGCAAGCCAACTGTAACTGTGCCTGGTCAAAATGTAGCTCTCAAGTCCGGTACAGCCCAGATTGCTGATGAGAAAAATGGTGGATATTTGATTGGTTCTACCAATCATATTTTTTCGGCAGTATCGATGAATCCAGCTGAAAATCCTGATTTTATCTTGTATGTAACAGTTCAACAACCTGAGCATTATTCAGGGATCCAGTTGGGAGAATTTGCTAATCCTATCTTGGAAAGGGCAGTGGCCATGAAAGATTCTCTTAATCTTCAATCAACAGCTAAAGCCTTAGATCAAATAAGTAGTCAGACTTCTTATGCTATGCCTAGTATCAAGGACATATCTCCTGGAGATTTAGCAGAAGAACTACGTCGCAATATTGTGCAACCAATTGTTGTTGGTGCAGGTACGAAGATAAAAAATGCCTCTATTGAGGAAGGGAAAAATCTCGCACCAAACCAACAAGTTCTTCTTTTATCGGATAAGGTAGAAGAAATTCCAGATATGTATGGTTGGACAAAAACAACCGCAGAAGCTTTTTCTAAGTGGTTAAATATAGAACTTGAATTTGAAGGTTCAGGCTCTACTGTGCAGAAGCAGGATGTTCGTGCTAACACAGCTATCAAGGACATTAAAAAAATTACATTAACTTTAGGAGACTAATATGTTTATTTCCATCAGTGCTGGAATTGTGACATTTTTACTAACTTTGGTAGGAATTCCGGCCTTTATCCAATTTTATAGGAAGGCGCAAATTACAGGCCAGCAGATGCACGAGGATGTCAAACAGCATCAGGCAAAAGCTGGCACGCCAACTATGGGGGGACTTGTTTTCCTCATTGCTGCAGTTGTGGTGAGTTTCCTTGTTGCCCTTTTTTCAAAACAATTGACCAATAATGTGGGAATGATTTTGTTCATCTTGGTCCTTTATGGACTTGTCGGATTTTTAGATGACTTTCTCAAGGTCTTTCGTAAAATCAATGAGGGGCTGAATCCTAAGCAAAAATTGGCACTTCAACTTCTAGGTGGCGTCATTTTCTATCTTTTCTATGAGCGAGGTGGCGATATGCTTTCAATCTTTGGCTACCAAGTGCATCTAGGGATTTTCTATATTGTCTTTGCTCTTTTCTGGCTAGTCGGTTTTTCAAATGCAGTCAACTTGACAGACGGAATTGATGGTCTGGCTAGTATTTCCGTTGTGATTAGTTTGTCAGCTTATGGAGTTATTGCCTATGTGCAAGGTCAGATGGATATCCTTCTAGTGATTCTTGCTATGATCGGTGGTTTACTCGGTTTCTTCGTCTTTAACCACAAGCCTGCCAAGGTCTTTATGGGGGATGTGGGAAGTTTGGCTTTAGGTGGAATGCTGGCAGCTATCTCTATGGCCCTCCACCAAGAATGGACTCTCTTGATGATCGGAATTGTTTATGTCTTTGAAACAAGTTCAGTTATGATGCAAGTCAGCTATTTCAAACTGACAGGTGGTAAACGTATTTTCCGTATGACGCCTGTGCATCACCATTTTGAGCTTGGAGGATTTTCTGGTAAAGGAAATCCTTGGAGCGAGTGGAAGGTTGACTTCTTCTTTTGGGGAGTGGGGCTTATAGCAAGTCTCTTGACACTAGCAATTTTGTATTTGATGTAAGAATAGCACCCTGATGTTTCAGGGTGTTTTTGCTTTTTAAAAAAATATTGGTCAATTAAAGTCAAATCCCTTGACCTTTTCTGACCAATGTAGTATATTATGAACGTAAGGTAAATGATAGCCTTACTCGAGCACTTATACTCAATGAAAATCAAAGAGCAAACTAGGAAGCTAGTCGCAGGTTGCTCAAAACACTGTTTTGAGGTTGCGGATAGATATGACGTGGTTTGAAGAGTGTAAAAAATATTAGTCAGTTAAAGTCAAATCCCTTGACCTTTTCTGACTAATGTAGTATATTATGAACGTAAGGTAAATGAAAGCCTTACTAGAACGCTTATTTAAAGTAAAAAAGAAAGAGGTGGGGTCTATGTTTAATCTAGAAATCTTCAGAAGTAAAGATAGTCTACTCCTGCTTGAAAAAGAAAAACCAGAAATAGTACGTAGAGTAGCGATTTAGCTAGTCTAAATTTTTTAAAACAAAGGTCAAAGATAGTCAATATCAGTAATAATAACGAAGCAAAACAAAAAGAGGTAAAGAATATGAACAACAACTTTAATAATTTTAACAACATGGATGATTTATTTAGCCAATTGATGGGTGGTATGCGAGGATACAGTTCTGAAAATCGCCGTTACTTAATTAATGGACGCGAAGTCACACCTGAGGAATTTGCTCACTATCGTGCGACTGGTCAATTGCCAGGAAATGCAGAAACTGATGGACAAATGCCACAACAGGCTTCAAGTATGAAACAAGACGGTGTCCTTGCAAAACTAGGTCGAAACTTGACTGCAGAAGCGCGTGAGGGCAAGCTGGATCCTGTTATCGGACGAAACAAGGAAATTCAAGAAACATCTGAAATTCTTTCACGCCGTACTAAGAATAATCCTGTTTTGGTCGGAGATGCAGGTGTTGGTAAGACAGCAGTTGTCGAAGGTTTGGCACAAGCTATTGTGAATGGTGATGTTCCAGCTGCTATCAAGAATAAGGAAATTATTTCAATTGACATCTCTGGTCTTGAGGCTGGTACTCAATACCGTGGTAGTTTTGAAGAAAACGTTCAAAACTTAGTCAATGAAGTGAAAGAAGCAGGGAATATTATTCTCTTCTTTGATGAAATTCACCAAATTCTCGGTGCTGGATCTACTGGAGGTGACAGTGGTTCTAAGGGACTTGCAGACATTCTTAAGCCAGCCCTCTCTCGTGGAGAATTGACAGTGATTGGGGCAACGACTCAAGATGAATACCGTAACACCATCTTGAAGAATGCAGCTCTTGCTCGTCGTTTCAACGAAGTCAAGGTCAATGTTCCTTCAGCAGAGGATACCTTTAAAATTCTTCAAGGAATTCGTGACCTCTATCAACAACACCACAATGTCATCTTGCCAGACGAAGTCTTGAAAGCAGCGGTGGATTATTCTGTTCAATACATTCCTCAACGTAGCTTGCCAGATAAGGCTATCGACCTTGTGGACGTAACGGCAGCTCACTTGGCAGCTCAGCATCCAGTGACAGATGTGCATGCTGTTGAACGTGAAATTGAGGCAGAAAAAGACAAGCAAGAAAAAGCTGTTGAGGCAGAAGATTTTGAAGCAGCTCTAAATTATAAAACACGCATTGCAGAATTGGAAAAGAAAATCGAAAATCACACAGAAGATATGAAAGTGACTGCAAGTGTCAACGATGTAGCTGAATCTGTAGAACGAATGACGGGAATTCCAGTTTCACAAATGGGAGCATCAGATATCGAACGTTTGAAAGATATGGCTCATCGTCTGCAAGACAAGGTAATCGGTCAAGACAAGGCGGTAGAAGCGGTAGCTCGTGCTATCCGTCGTAATCGTGCCGGTTTTGATGAAGGCAATCGCCCAATCGGTAGCTTCCTCTTTGTAGGACCAACTGGGGTTGGTAAGACGGAACTTGCTAAGCAATTGGCGCTCGATATGTTTGGTACTAAGGATGCTATCATCCGTTTGGATATGTCTGAATACAGTGACCGCACAGCCGTTTCTAAGCTAATTGGTACAACAGCAGGCTATGTGGGTTATGATGACAATAGCAACACCTTAACGGAACGTGTTCGTCGCAATCCTTACTCTATCATTCTCTTGGATGAGATTGAAAAGGCTGATCCTCAAGTGATTACCCTTCTCCTCCAAGTTCTAGATGATGGTCGTTTGACAGATGGTCAAGGAAATACGGTGAACTTCAAGAACACTGTTATTATAGCGACATCAAATGCTGGATTTGGCTATGAAGCCAACTTGACAGAAGATGCGGACAAACCAGAATTGATGGACCGTTTGAAACCATTCTTCCGTCCAGAATTCCTTAACCGCTTTAACGCAGTCATTGAGTTCTCACACTTGACGAAGGAAGACCTTTCTAAGATTGTGGATTTGATGTTGGCTGAAGTCAACCAAACCTTGGCTAAGAAAGACATTGATTTGGTAGTCAGTCAAGCGGCTAAGGACTATATTACAGAAGAAGGTTATGACGAAGTCATGGGTGTTCGTCCGCTCCGTCGCGTGGTTGAACAAGAAATTCGTGATAAAGTGACAGACTTCCATTTGGATCATCTAGATGCCAAACAACTAGAAGCAGATATGGAAGATGGCGTTTTAGTCATTCGTGAAAAAGCCTAAGACAGAATTTTGAGAATAAAAAAAAGAAGGAACCAGCTGAAAAAAACTGGTTCCTTTTGTGTTTAGATGACATGGCGCTCAAAGGCATCATCTGAAATTCCTTGTTCCAAGATGAGTTTAGCCCATTCTTTAGCAGAGAAGAGGCTGTGGTCCTTATAGTTTCCGCAAGATTCGATGGTTGTTCCAGGGACATCTTCCCAAGTGGTAGTCTCAGCGATTTCCTTGAGCGAATCCTTGATAACAGCTGCAATTTCAGCGCTGGTGTGGCGTCCCCACATAATCATGTGGAAGCCTGTACGGCAACCAAATGGTGAGCAGTCAATCATACCGTCAATGCGGGTACGGATGAGTTTGGCTAAGAGGTGCTCGATAGTGTGCAGGCCAGCGGTAGGGATAGAGTCTTCATTGGGTTGCACTAAACGAATATCATAATTGGAGATGATGTCTCCTTTTGGTCCAGTTTCTTCCCCAATCAAGCGAACATAGGGTGCTTTAACAATGGTGTGGTCAAGTTCAAAACTTTCGACAATAACTTCTTTTGACATGGTAAATCCTTTCAGTTTTCTTCTTTCATTATACCATAAAGGCTGCTCTTGAGATAGAGAGAAAACCTCTCCGAGAGTGGAGAGGTTTGAATCGTTATTTACGATACAAGCGGTCGTATTGGTAGTATGGGTCAAAGGTTACATTGATACCCAATTTACGAAGGACATTCTTGTCTTCATCGGTTAAGATGATGGTTGAGTGGGCTTCGCTTCCTTTGAGGTTGCCAAGCTCTTCCATAGCACGAGCAGCATCAGGATTTTCTGTAGCTGTGATGGCAAGAGCAATCAGGATTTCATTTGAATGAAGGCGTGGATTGCGGCTACCGAGATGATCGATTTTAAGACCTTGGATCGGTTTGACAACTTCAGGTTCGATGAGTTTTACTTCTTTAGGGATGTCAGCTGATTTCTTAATGGCGTTAATCAAGGCAGCGGCTGTTGGACCAAAGAGCTCTGAGTTCTTACCAGTGACAATTTCCCCACTTGGCAATTCAAGAGCTAGGGCTGGTCCGCCAGTTTCTTCTGCTTTTTGACGTGCGGTAACAGCAACCTTACGGTCAGTTGGTGTGATGGCGAGGTCATTCATGAGCAACTCAATTTTCTTGACAGCAGCTTCGCTAACTTTTTCAGCTTTAAAATCAAGAACAGTCTGATAGTAGCGACGGATGATTTCTTGTTTAGAGGCTTCGATAGCAGCCTCATTATCTGTAATAGCGAAACCAACCATGTTGACACCCATATCTGTCGGTGAAGCGTATGGAGATTCACCAAGAATACGCTCCAACATGCGCTTAAGCACTGGGAAAATCTCGATATCACGGTTGTAGTTGACAGTGGTTTCTCCGTAGGTTTGGAGATGGAAGGGATCAATCATGTTGACATCATCAAGGTCTGCGGTTGCAGCCTCGTAGGCCAAATTAACTGGATGATGTAGTGGAAGGTTCCATACTGGGAAGGTTTCAAATTTGGCATAACCAGACTTGATGCCATTGATTTGGTCGTGGTACATATTGGACATACAGGTTGCCAATTTTCCAGAACCAGGTCCAGGAGCGGTTACGACAATCAAGTTACGACTGGTTTTGATGTAGTCGTTTTTCCCCATACCTTCTGGAGAAATGATGTGATCCATATCCGTCGGATATCCTTTGATTGGATAATGAAGATAAGAATCAATTCCGTTTTTCTCGAGTTGATTGCGGAAGACATCTGCAGCGGGTTGGCCAGCGTACTGTGTGATGACAACAGAGCCGACAAAAATCCCTAATTCATTGAATTTATCAATCAAACGAAGAACTTCTTGGTCATAAGAAATGCCCAAGTCACCACGTGCTTTAGAATGTTCGATGTTACTTGCATTAATGGCAATCACAACCTCAACCTGCTCTTTCAATTCTTGCAAGAGTTTGATTTTGTTGTCAGGTTCATAACCAGGAAGGACACGAGCAGCGTGGAAATCTTCTAACATTTTACCGCCAAACTCCAGGTAGAGCTTGCCGTCAAATTGGTTAATGCGCTCCAAAATGTGGTCGCGCTGTAGATTCAAATATTGTTCAGAACTAAAAGCTTGTTTTTTCATTTTTTTACCTCTGACTTCTATTATAATAAAAAATTGGCAGTTAGGAAACTATGGACTTAAAAAAGGAATTAAAAAGATTAGGCAAACGCTTGCACAAAAATTAAAAAAGCGCTATCATAGACTGTAGATTATGAAAATAATGAGGTAAGAAGATGCAAGAAAAATGGTGGCACAATGCCGTAGTTTATCAAGTCTATCCTAAGAGCTTTATGGACAGCAACGGAGATGGAATAGGGGATTTGCCAGGAATTACCAGTAAGTTAGACTATCTAGCCAAGTTAGGGATTACAGCAATTTGGCTTTCTCCCGTTTATGACAGCCCTATGGATGATAATGGCTATGATATTGCCAATTATCAAGCGATTGCAGCTATTTTCGGGACTATGAAGGATATGGACCAACTGATTGTGGAAGCTAAGAAACGTGATATCCGTATCATCATGGACTTGGTGGTCAATCATACATCAGATGAACATGCTTGGTTTGTCGAGGCCTGTGAAAATCCCGACAGTCCTGAGCGAGACTACTATATCTGGCGGGACGAACCCAATGATCTGGATTCTATCTTTAGTGGATCTGCTTGGGAATACGATGAAAAGTCAGGTCAATACTATCTCCACTTTTTCAGCAAGAAACAACCGGATCTCAACTGGGAAAATGAAAAACTTCGCCAGAAAATTTATGAGATGATGAATTTCTGGATTGATAAAGGGATTGGCGGTTTCCGTATGGATGTTATTGATATGATTGGGAAAATTCCTGACGAGAAAGTAGTCAATAACGGTCCTATGCTCCATCCTTATCTCAAGGAGATGAATCAGGCTACCTTTGGAGATAAGGATCTCTTGACAGTAGGGGAGACTTGGGGAGCAACGCCAGATATTGCCAAGTTTTACTCTGATCCAAAGGGGCAAGAGTTGTCTATGGTCTTCCAGTTTGAACATATCGGTCTTCAGTATCAGGAAGGGCAACCTAAATGGCACTATCAAAAAGAGCTGAATATCGCTAAGTTGAAAGAAATTTTCAATAAATGGCAGACAGAGTTAGGAGTTGAGGATGGCTGGAATTCGCTCTTCTGGAACAATCATGACCTCCCTCGTATCGTCTCAATCTGGGGAAATGACCAAGAATACCGCGAAAAATCTGCCAAAGCCTTTGCCATCTTACTTCATCTCATGAGAGGAACTCCTTATATCTACCAAGGTGAGGAAATTGGCATGACCAACTATCCCTTTGAAACGCTAGATCAAGTAGAAGATATTGAATCCCTCAATTATGCGCGTGAAGCTCTTGAAAAAGGCGTTCCGATGGAAGAAATTATGGATAGTATCCGTGTTATCGGACGTGATAATGCCCGTACTCCTATGCAATGGGATGAGAGCAAAAACGCCGGTTTTTCGACAGGTCGACCTTGGTTGGCAGTAAATCCAAACTATCAAGCAATTAATGTTCAAGAAGCGCTGGCAAATCCAGATTCTATTTTCTATACTTATCAGAAACTGGTTCAAATCCGTAAGGAGAATAGTTGGCTGATTCGAGCTGACTTTGAACTATTGGAAACAGCTGACAAGGTCTTTGCTTATATCCGTAAAGATGGTGATCGTCGTTTCCTAGTTGTGGCCAACTTGTCCAATGAAGAGCAAGACTTAACAGTAGAAGGAAAAGTTAAATCAGTCTTGATTGAAAATACTGTGGCTCAAGAAGTCTTTGAAAAACAAATCTTAGCTCCATGGGATGCTTTCTGTGTGGAGTTGGGCTAAATATTTCTGAACAGAAAAATCTAAAATCGAAATCGTATAAAAACAAGGGAGGACTGTATGAAAGACAGAAATTCTTTGTTTTTTTATGCCTACATTTATAAACTTTCATTCTAAAAATTCAATTAACTTTACAAATCCGGGCTATTTTGGTAAAATAAGTTTATGTTATAAAAACTAACATAAAGGAGAAAGACGATGAATACAAAAAAGCGTGTTCTTAGTGCAGGCCTAACTTTTGCGGCTGCCTTGCTTTTGGCTGCCTGTGGACAATCAGGTTCAGATACAAAAACTTACTCATCAACCTTTAGTGGAAATCCAACTACATTTAATTACTTATTAGACTACTACGCTGACAATACATCGATTATCACCAACCTAGTGGATGGTTTGCTTGAAAATGACAATTACGGAAATCTAGTTCCATCTTTGGCAGAAGACTGGTCTGTTTCGAGCGACGGTCTGACTTATACCTATAAATTGAGAAAAGATGCCAAATGGTTCACAGCTGACGGTGAAGAGTACGCTCCAGTCAAGGCACAGGATTTTGTGACAGGTATTAAGTACGCAGTGGATAATAAATCACAGGCCATTGACTTGATTCAAAACTCGATTAAGGGCTTGAATGATTATATTACAGGAGTGGATTCTGACTTTTCTAAGGTTGGTGTGAAGGCCATTGACGACCAGACGGTTGAGTATACTTTGGTACGCCCAGAGCCTTACTGGAATTCAAAAACAACGAATAGTATTCTTTTCCCAGTCAACGAAGAGTTTCTAAATTCAAAAGGGAAAGATTTTGGGACCCTATCTCCAGATAGCATTCTCTACAGTGGACCTTACTTGTTAAAAGATTTTACATCAAAATCATCTATTGAGTATGTGAAAAATCCTCATTACTACGATCACGATAAGGTATCGATTGAGCGCGTGAAATTGGCTTATTTTGATGGCTCAGACCAAGAATTGACCATCCGTAACTTTGAAAGCGGAGCTTATTCAATCGCTGGTGTTTATCCAAATAGTTCAAACTTTGCTAAGACAAAGGAAAAATATAAGAATAATATCATTTACAGTTTGCAGGACAAGACTTCTTGGTATTTCAATTTCAACGTCAACCGTAAGGCTTACAACCATACGTCTAAAACGACAGATGAGCAGAAGAAATCAACTGCAACAGCTGTCTTGAACAAAAACTTCCGCCAAGCAGTGAACTTTGCCCTGGACCGCACAGCCTATTCTGCCCAGTCAAATGGGGAAGAAGCAGCTAGCAAGACCCTTCGTAACACCTTGGTGCCTCCAACATTTGTCCAAGTTGGAGATAAGACCTTTGGAGAAGTAGTCGCTTCTAAATTGGTCAACTATGGAACAGAGTGGGCAGGTATGAACCTAGCAGATGCGCAGGATACTTATTTCAACAAAGAAAAAGCTCAAGCAAAATTTGCGGAAGCTAAAAAAGAATTGGCAAGTCAAGGTGTGACCTTCCCTATTCACTTGGATGTGGCAGTTGATCAGACGAATAAAAATGCTGTGACAGGTATGAACTCTGTTAAACAGACTCTTGAATCAGTTTTGGGTGCTGATAATATTGTCATTGATGTTCAGCAACTGTCAACAGATGATTTTAATAACGTAGCCTTCTTAGCACCAACGCCAGCTGATCGAGACTACGATTTGAACTTTGATGGCTGGGTAGGTGATTACCAAGATCCATCAACTTATCTCAATCCTTTCAATGCAGAGGATGGATTCTACCTCAAGATTTTTGGTCTAGATGCCAAGGAAGATAAAGCAAAAATTGCTAGCTTAGGTTTGGATACTTACACTAAAATGCTTAAGGAAGCGGATAGTGAAAACAAAGATGTAGCGAAGCGTTATGAAAAATACGCTGAAGCTCAAGCTTGGATGATCGATAACTCTCTCATTATGTCAGCTATGTCAAATGGTGGGACAGCTTCTGTAACTAAAGTGACACCATTTACAAGAGGTTATTCATTAGTTGGTATCAAGGGTGATGGAAATAATTATAAGTACATGAAACTGCAAAAAGATACTGTGACAACCAAACAGTATGAAGAAGCCAAGACTAAATGGGAGCAAGAGAGCAAAAAAGCAATTGAAAAAGCTCAAAAAGAAGCAGAAAAGCATGTTAAATAATAACGAGCAGTTCTATTGGATGGTTTTTATAAAGCCATCTTGATAGGGCTGTTTTTTGTATATTGCAGTTCATACTCTTCGAAAATCTTTCCAAAGCGCATCAGCTCTATCTGCAACCTTAAAACAGTGTTTTGAGCAACATGAAGCTAGCTTCCTAGTTTGTTCTTTGGTTTTCATTGAGTATCAGATTTTTGTGTGATTATACTTTTTTATTTATAGAAAAGAGTTTAGAAACACTGATATATGATGTTGATATCAAATAATACTACTACAAAAATACTATAGTACTTCTACTTTCGAGTAGGAATTAAAATTTTATGAGACACGAAAAACCTGGATCAAAGATTATCTATAAAAGTATTAATTGTAGAATTTATATTAAAAAAGTGATATAATAGGACTATTAAATATATAGGTGATAATCATGAGTAGACGTTTTAAAAAATCACGCTCACAGAAAACAAAACAGAATATTAACATATTCTTGCTGCTTGTTTATTCATTGTTGAGCGGGTTTTTATTGTTCTTAATCTTTAAGTATAATATCCTTGCTTTTAGAAACTTGAATGTTGTAGTTACAGTTTTTACCTTTGTGGTTGCTATTAGTGCTACACTACTAATAATCTATAGAAAAGCAGAAAAGTTCACGATTTTCTTTTTAACACTAGCTGTTTTAGTGAGTTCAGTTTCTGTATTTGCTCTGCAACAATTTGTAGGTTTTACAAGTCATATTAATGCAACTTCAAATTATTCAGAGTATTCTCTCAGCGTCGTCGTTTTAAAGGATAGCGATATCAATAATGTTACCCAATTATCTAGTGTTATGGGACCAACAGGTACGGATAATGAGAATATTCAAAAGCTAATCTCTGATATTAAGACGAGTCAAAATAAGGATTTGACGGTTGATACAAGTACTTCTTACTTGTCAACTTATAAAAGTTTGATTTCTGGAGAGGCCAAAGCCATTGTCTTAAATAGTGTATTTGAGAATATTATTGAAGCAGAGTATCCAGATTATGCTTCTAAAATTAAGAAAATTTACACTAAAAAAATGACCAAGGATGTTGAGACCCCTAAGGTATCTAAAGATCGCTTCTTTAATATCTATGTCAGTGGTATTGATACTTACGGTGCCATTAGTTCAGTTTCGCGCTCAGATGTCAATATTCTGATGACGGTCAATAGGGATACGAAGAGAATCCTTCTTACAACAACTCCTCGAGATTCATATGTTCCTATTGCTGATGGTGGTAACAATCAAAAGGATAAATTGACTCATGCTGGTATATACGGGGTTGACTCATCCATTCACACCCTAGAGAATCTTTATGGTGTAGATATTAATTATTATGTTCGTTTGAATTTCACATCTTTCTTGAAACTGATTGATCTCCTTGGTGGAGTTGATGTCTATAATGATCAGGAGTTTAATGCACATACAAATAATGGGAAAAATTATCCAGTAGGTACATTACATTTGGATTCGAAAGACGCTCTTGGATTTGTACGTGAGCGCTATTCTCTGGCAGATGGAGACCGGGATCGTGGTCGCAATCAGCAAAAGGTGATTGTAGCTATTTTGCAGAAGTTGACCTCGGCAGAAGCTTTGAAAAATTATGACAGTATTATAAAGGGTCTACAAGATTCAATTCAAACCAATATGCCGCTTGAAACTATGATGAATTTGGTCAATGCCCAACTTGAGAGTGGTGGAACTTATAAGATCAATTCGCAAGATCTTAAAGGAACAGGGCGTATGGATTTGCCATCCTATGCCATGCCTGAGAGTAACCTTTACATGATGGAGATAAGTGATAGCAGTTTAGAGTCAGTCAAGGCTGCCATCAAAGATGTGATGGAAGGAAAATAAGACAAAATGATTGATATTCATTCGCATATTGTATTTGGTGTGGATGATGGTCCAAAATCTAAGCAAGAAAGTAAGGCGCTTTTGACAGAAGCTTATAGGCAAGGGGTAAGGACTATTGTATCGACATCGCATAGACGAAAAGGAATGTTTGAAACTCCTGAGGAGACAATAGCAACAAATTTCCAAGAAGTTAAGGAGCTAGCCAAGGAAGTGGCTCCAGACTTGACCATTCTCTATGGAGCAGAAATTTATTATACTAGTGATGTGCTTGAAAAGTTAGAGAAGCAGGTGATTCCAAGTCTTAATGGGACACGCTATGCTCTTATTGAGTTTAGTATGGCTACCCCTTACAGGGAAATCCATACTGCCTTGAGCAATGTTCTCATGCTTGGGATAACGCCTGTAGTTGCCCATATTGAACGTTACCATGAATTAGAAAATAACGAAAAACGGGTAAAAGAGTTGATTGATATGGGCTGCTACACTCAAATCAATAGCTCAAGTATTTTAAAACCAAAGCTATTTGGGGATAAATATAAATTTATGAAGAAACGAGCTCGCTATTTCCTAGAGCGTGATTTGGTACATTTTGTTGCTAGTGATATGCACAATTTAGACCAAAGACCACCTTACATGAAAGAAGCTTATGAACGTATCTCAAAACAATATGGTGAAAGAAGAGCGAGAGAATTGTTTATTGAAAATCCTCGCATCATATTAGCTGATCAAATTATTTAGGAGTTGACATGAAAGAAAATAAAGAAATTACGATTGATGTTGTTCAATTGTTTAAAGTCCTTTGGAAGAAAAAAATCTCTATTATACTAACTGCGATTGTGGCAGCTGTCCTAGCTTTTGGCGTAAGTAGTTTTGTATTGAAACCTGAGTATTCTAGTACGACACGCATTTATGTGGTCAATCGAAATCAATCGGAAAAAGTAGGTTTGACCAACCAGGATTTGCAGGCGGGTACCTACTTGGTAAAAGACTATAAGGAAATTATCCTTTCGCAAGATGTACTGGAGAAAGTCATTTCAAATCTTAAACTAGAGAAAACAGTTAAGGGATTAAGTAAGAAAATCCAGGTAACAGTACCTGTTGATACTCGTATCGTATCAATTACTGTAAAAAATGCACAACCAGAAGAAGCGAGTCGTATTGCAAATGCTCTTCGTGAAGTGGCTGCAGAAAAAATCATTTCTGTAACTCGTGTGTCTGATGTGACAACATTGGAGGAAGCGAGACCGGCACTAACACCATCCTCACCTAATATCCGTCGTAACACTCTCCTAGCTTTTCTAGCGGGAGGAGCAGTGATGGTCGTTTCAGTCTTGTTGCTTGAGTTGTTAGATGATCATGTTAAACGACCAGAAGATGTGGAAGAAGTAATGCAGATTGCACTTCTAGGGATTGTTCCAGATTTGAATAAGTTAAAATAAGGGAGAAAATATGCCAACATTAGCAATAGCACAAAAACGTTTAGATTTTGCGAAAAAAGCAGAAGAGCATTACAATGCTTTGCGAACAAATATTCAATTGAGTGGTGATAATCTGAAAGTTCTTTCTATATCATCCGTCAAACCTGGTGAGGGGAAATCGACAACATCAATAAATATTGCTTGGACCTTTGCGCGTGCAGGCTATAAAACTTTATTGGTGGATGCTGATATTCGTAATTCCATCATGTCAGGAGTCTTTAAAACAAGAGAAAAAATTACTGGCCTAACGGATTTTCTGTCAGGTACTACTGATCTTTCTCATGGACTTTGTGATACAAATATTGAAAATCTATTTGTTATTCAGTCAGGGCCGGTATCACCTAATCCAACAGCCCTCTTGCAGAGTGAAAATTTCCATACCATGATTGATACCTTGCGTAAGTATTTTGACTATGTCATCGTGGATACTGCACCGATTGGGATGGTCATTGACGCTGCTATCATTACACAAAAATGTGACGCCTCTATCTTGGTAACGGCAGCTGGAGAGACAAAGCGACGTGATGTCTTAAAGGCTAAAGAACAGTTAGAACAAACAGGAACTCCATTTTTAGGTGTAGTTTTAAATAAATTTAGCACAGAAGTTGAAAAATACGGAGCTTATGGTGGCTATGGAGCCTATGGTTCTTATGGAAATTATGGAAAAAAGAAGTAGGTAGAGTTAGCTAGGAGGTAGTTTTGGGAGAAGTATCAAATATTCGAAAATTAGAGATTCTCATAATACAACTGTTTCCAATTTATCTGTTATCGTTTGTATTAGTTAGTCATGAACTTCTGGTATTTTTGATGGTGGTTCACACTATTTCTTACTACATCAGTGCATATAGTAAAAATTTCAAATATCGGAGTCTTGCAGAGGAATGTATACAAACATTAAAATATATACTGATTTATATTTTCTTATCCTGTATAGTTTTTCCGACTTTAGAACCAAATATACCTTATTTATCATTAATCAATCTATTATGCATTGTAGCTGTAAATTCAATTATGCTAATGGTTGTTAATATTTGGATTCGTAAGGTTTGGAAGTTCTTGTCTCGCAAAAAAAAATATACTCAGCGAATCTTGTTAGTGACAACACGTGCACGAGTTGAGAGAGTACTAAAACAACTTTCTACTTATGAGTATGGCTATGTTTCAGCTGTTTGTATTGTAGATGATGAGCGTTTTGAAGCTTCTAATTTTACAATCGTTACGTTGGATAACTTAGTAACCTATGCTACGAGATCAGTCGTAGATCAAGTGGTGATTAATCTCCCAAGTGAAAGCTTTTTGATTGCGGACTTTGTTTCTCGATTTGAAACAATGGGATTACCAGTAGCTGTCAATATAGCGGCTTTAGATTTTGTAACCAATAGTGAAAAAGCGATTCAACGATTTGGGAATTCTAGTGTCGTCAATTTCTCAACAACCTTTTATCGTTCAAGTGATATTGCTCTTAAACGTGTTATAGATATTATGGGCTCCTTAGTTGGTCTGATTATTTGTGCTCTGGTGTCTATTTTTCTTGTTCCTCTGATAAAAAGAGATGGAGGCCCTGCTATTTTTGTCCAAGATAGGGTTGGTAGAAATGGACGAGTATTTAAATTTTATAAATTCCGTTCTATGAGAGTAGATGCGGAGGAAATTAAGAAAGACTTGATGAGTCAGAATCAGATGCAGGGTGGAATGTTTAAGATTGAAAACGATCCACGTGTGACAAAGATTGGGCACTTTATTAGAAAAACAAGTCTAGATGAATTGCCACAATTTTGGAATGTTCTAAAAGGTGATATGAGTTTAGTTGGTACTAGACCGCCAACCTTAGATGAGTATATGACATATACACCGGAACAAAAACGTCGTCTCAGTTTTAAACCTGGAATTACAGGCCTTTGGCAGATTAGTGGTAGAAGTAATATTACAAACTTCGATGATGTAGTAAAATTAGACATTACTTATTTAGATGGTTGGACAATTTGGAAAGACATTGAAATTTTACTAAAAACTATTAAAGTGGTATTTATGAAAAATGGAGCGAAGTAATTTTATGAATAAAGTGAGGGAAATTCAACTAGGAGAATTATCTTTATTAAAAAGTTTTATTGCTATTTGTAGTAAACATGATTTAAGATATTATGCTTTGGGAGGAACATTGCTAGGAGCAATTCGTCATAAAGGATTTATTCCTTGGGATGATGATATGGATTTAGGGATGCCTCGAAAAGATTATGAAAAATTTATATCTATTTGTAAAAAGGAACTTCCAGAACATGTTATCTTGAGGCTTCATGATGATAATTTAGGTAATACCTCTATTATGGATACATCTTTACAAGTTCCATTTGGAGATGAACTTTGTAGTCCTTTCATAGATATTTTCCCTTTGGATGGTTATCCAGATGATCGTTTTCATTATTTTATTCACACAAACAAAATTAAATTCTATCGAGCACTTTCTAAAATTTCTGTTATCGATCGTTTGCATGAGAGAGATAGAGGTTCGTTAGAAAATGCGATTGTGAAAGTTTCAAGAGCCTTAAAATTAAATAAACTCTTAAACACTTCAAAAATTAACAAAAAATTACAAAGTATCATTAAACAATATGATTACGAGACTAGTAACATGGTCGGAAATGTATTAGGTTCCTATAGAGAACGTGAACTTGCTAGAAAAGAAGTATTCGGTGAACCACAATTACTAGAGTTTGAGAACTTAGAAATAAGTTGCCATGCAAACCCAGATGAATATTTAACAAAAATATATGGTGATTACATGAAGTTACCAAAAGAAGCCGAGCGTAAGGGTCATTTTGAGTCTACATGGGGAGATTAATTTGAATAGTTTTGATTTAATGGGGGTCAGAATTGACCCTTTAACAATGGATGAAACAGTACAAGCGGTGGAGAATTTTGTCATTGAACAACGCCCTCTTCATTTAATGGGAGTAAACGCTGATAAGATTAACCAATGTCAATCAGATGAAGCCATAAAAAAGATAGTTAACGAGTCTGAAATCATCAATGCAGATGGTGCATCAGTAGTTCTAGCTTCTCGATTTTTGGGCTACCAAGTTCCAGAACGAGTTGCTGGAATTGATTTAATGCAAAGATTATTAAAATTAGCCGATGAAAAATCTTATTCAGTGTATTTCTTTGGTTCTAAAGAAGAAGTTTTGCAAGATATGTTAAAAAATTTCAAAGAAGAGTATCCAAAACTACGAGTTGCTGGACATCGTAATGGTTATTTTTCTGAGGAAGATGAGCAAGATATTCAGGAAGATATTCGTGAAAAGAATCCCGACTTTGTATTTGTTGGAATTACTTCACCTAAAAAAGAATACATCATCCAAAAATTTATGGATAATAGAGTGAATTCTATTTTTATGGGTGTAGGTGGTAGTTTTGATGTATTGTCTGGTCACATTAAGCGTGCTCCACTTTGGATGCAGAAATCAAACTTGGAGTGGTTGTTCCGAGTTGCTAATGAACCAAAGCGTCTCTTTAAACGATACTTTGTAGGGAATGTTACCTTTATTAAGCGAGTTTTAGATGAGAAACGAAAAACGAAAAAATAATATTTTACATATTTCACGAACGATGGATATTGGTGGTGCGGAGAGAATCGTGTACCAGTTGAGTTCTGATTTGCAAGATGAGTTTAATAGTGTACATGTTGCTTCTACAGGAGGCCTTTGGGAACCAGAATTAGAGGCCCGAGGAATTAATCATCATAAGATTCAAGATATAGACAGCAAAAATCCTCTTACAGTGTTGAAATTGCTTCTTACTATTTATCAAATTATTAAGACAAATGACATTACTCTGGTTCATACACATCATCGAATGGCAGCTTTTTATATTCGTTTATTAAAACTGATTAATCCCAAGATAGTCCACGTTTACACTGCTCATAATGTCTTTAAAGATAAGTTGTCTTTATATAGATTTTCACTGAAAAATGCTTATAGTATTGCAGTTGGTCAAGCAGTTAATAAAAATTTGAAAGATGATGTGGGAGTTGCAGACAGCACAGTTATCTATAACGGAGTGATCTTGAAACAGTCAAATAGACAAGTTGATGAGATTATGAAGTTTGAGGGAATCAAGCTAGGATGTATTGCAAGATTATCTGAACAAAAAGGTTTGACTTATCTGCTTGATGCTATCTCTTTGATTTCAGATGAAAACCTCCGTTTATTTATCGTTGGGGATGGAGAGCTGAGAGCCGAATTAGAAACTAAGGTTAAAGAACTCAGTTTAGAGGATAAAATAACTTTTTTAGGGTATAGACAGGATATAGTCGAGTGTATTAATAGTTTTGATTTTTGTGTTTTGCCTTCTTTATTTGAAGGATTTGGCTTAGTTGCTATTGAAGCATTTATGAATGGAAAAACAATGGTTGCGACAGATATTCCAGGATTAGATGAAGTCGTTACAAAAGAAAATGGGATCTTGGTTCCCGCTAAAGATGCTAGGGCCTTAGCTTCTGCTATTGAGAGTCTGGCGACTGACTCAACTCTTAGAATTAGGTTAGCTCATCAAGCTAAAAAAGATTATGAAGAGAAGTTTAGTTATCCTATATTTTTAGAGAATTATCGTAAATTTTATCAAAAACTAATGGGAGATTCAAAATGAAAAAAGTAATGTTAGTTTTTGGGACGCGTCCAGAAGCCATAAAAATGTGTCCCTTAGTGAATGAATTGAAAAAAAATGATTCAATTAAAACACTTGTGTGTGTAACTGGTCAACATAAAGAAATGTTAGAGCAAGTTTTAGATGTCTTTAAAGTTGTTCCTGATTATGATTTAGGAATTATGAAGGCAAATCAAACACTATTTACAATCACGACAAGTATTTTAGATAAAATTCAAGCTGTTTTAGAGCAGGAAAAACCAGATATTGTTCTTGTTCATGGGGATACTACAACCACTTTTGCGACAGCTTTAGCTGCATTTTACATGGGAATTAAAGTTGGACATGTAGAGGCAGGATTGAGAACTTATAATCTTCAAAGCCCATTTCCTGAAGAATTCAATCGTCAGACTACTTCAATTATTTCGGATTTCAATTTTGCTCCGACAGAAGTGGCGAAAGAGAATCTTCTAAAAGAGGGAAGAGAAAATATCTATGTTACTGGAAATACTGTCATCGACGCCTTGAAGACAACTGTTCAAGAGCGTTATGATCATCCTATTTTAGAGTGGGCTAAGGACAGTAAACTAATCATGTTGACAGCCCATCGACGTGAAAATCTTGGTCACCCCATGGAAAATATGTTTAATGCAGTGAATCGTATCCTGAATGAGTTTGAAGATGTTAAAGTCGTATATCCTATTCATAAGAATCCTAAGGTTCGTGAGCTAGCAAGTAAAGTGTTTGGTGACAATGAACGTATGCAAATCATTGAACCTCTAGAAGTCATTGATTTCCATAATTTTATGAATCAAAGCTACATGATTTTAACAGATTCTGGTGGTGTACAAGAAGAAGCACCTTCTTTAGGTAAACCAGTATTGGTAATGCGTGATACAACAGAACGTCCAGAGGGGATTTCTGCAGGAACCTTGAAATTGGTAGGAACAGAAGAAGAAAATATTTATAGGAATTTTAAGCTTCTTTTGGAAAATGAAGAGGAATACAACAAGATGAGTAAGGCAAGCAATCCTTATGGGGATGGAACAGCTTGTCAACAGATTGTAGAAGTTATCATGAAGGGATTAGTATAATGGGGAAAGTTTCGATTGTTGTTCCAGTATACAACGTTGAAGATTATTTGAAATATTGTGTTGATAGCTTAATTAATCAATCGTACAAGGATATTGAGATTATTTTGGTAGATGATGGCTCTACTGATGATTCTGGAAGAATATGTGATAAGTATGCCCAAGAAGATGACCGTATTAGAGTCTTGCATATTGACAATGGAGGCCTTTCTAATGCTCGAAATACAGGTGTAAAGTTTGCTTCTGCTGAGTGGATAATTTTCATTGATTCTGATGATTACTATGATCGTAGAACTGTTGAGTATTTAGTGCAACTTCAAAAGAAGTATGCTGTTGATCTTGTTGCAACTTCCGTCATCGAAGTTAGGGACTTCCAAAGTGAGGATTTTTTAGGTTCATTAACTAACATAGATTCTTTGAAATTAGATCGATATACAGCTTTGAAGGAGATGTTTTATGGAAATATAGTTGGAACTCATCCAGGGGGAAAACTATACAAAAAAGAAATATTGATGAAGTTTCCTTTTCCAGAGGGGATGATCTATGAAGATTTGGCTGTCTCTTTTGAGCATATCGGAGCATGCAATGAAATTGCCGTAGGATGCATCAATTTATACAAATATTATCGAAGACCTGGAAGTATTGTCAATTCTTCTTATAGTGATAAATTTTTAGACTTCTATAAGGCTATAGAGATGAATAGAGAATTTGTTCAGAGAGATTATCCTAATGATAAGGAAATGAAGAAAGCACTTACTGTACGTTATGTCTTTAAGGGGTTACATGTAGTACATGCTATGCTTAGTTCAGAGATGTATTCGGATGTCAATAAAATCAGAAAAGAATACATTCAATATTTCAAAGATATTATTCCGAATCCAAATGTCACAAGGAAAAATAAATTGAAATATATATTGTTTCTAGTATCTGCAAAATTGTATAAAAAAGTCAGAGGGAAAATGGGTTAGATAGTCATGAAAGTTTTAAAAAACTATGCTTACAATCTCTCTTATCAATTGTTGGTGATTATTCTTCCGATTATCACAACACCTTATGTTACTAGGGTTTTTAGCTCAAACGATTTAGGAACTTATGGATATTTCAACTCAATTGTTACCTACTTTATTCTTTTAGCGACTTTAGGAGTTGCTAATTATGGGACAAAAGAAATTTCAAGTCATCGGAATGATATTCGAAAAAATTTCTGGGGTATCTATACCTTGCAGTTTGGTGCAACTTGTTTATCAATTTTATTATATATAATTTTGTGCTTTGCGTTTTCATTTATGCAGAATCCAGTAGCGTATATTTTAGGTTTAAGTTTATTATCTAAGGGAATGGATATTTCTTGGCTTTTTCAAGGCTTGGAGGATTTTCGTAAGATAACAGTTAGAAACATCACTGTTAAACTGGTGGGAGTTGTTTCAATATTTTTATTTGTCAAATCTCCAGGTGATTTATATCTATATGTTTCCTTATTGACGGTATTTGAATTATTAGGCCAGTTAAGTATGTGGTTTCCAGCTCGCGAATTTATTGGCAAGCCTCACTTGGATTTATATTATGCAAAGCAACATCTTAAACCGGTAATTTTATTGTTTCTGCCTCAAATAGCAATTTCTTTGTATGTTACTTTAGATAGAACAATGCTCGGTGCTTTAGCATCAACTACTGATGTTGGTATTTATGATCAAGCTTTAAAATTGGTAAATATATTACTTACTTTGGTAACTTCTCTGGGAAGTGTCATGCTTCCACGTGTTTCAAACCTTTTATCAAAAGGAAATAATGAAGCCGTGAATAGAATGCATCAGATATCTTTTTTAATCTACAATCTTGTGATTTTTCCAACTATTGCAGGCATGTTGATTATCAATAATGACTTTGTAAAATTTTTCTTAGGAAATGACTTCCAAGAAGCAAGATATGCTATTGCAATCATGATTTTTAGAATGTTTTTTATTGGATGGACGAACATTATGGGAATTCAAATTTTGATACCTCATAATAAGAATAAAGAATTTTTGACTTCAACAACGGTTCCAGCGATTGTTAGTGTTGGTTTAAATTTACTTTTGCTGCCTAAATTTGGATATATTGGAGCTGCAATTGTTTCTGTATTAACAGAAGTATTTGTATGGGCCATCCAATTGTATTTTACAAGAAAATATTTAAAAGATGTGCCAATTTATAAATCAACTGTTAAAATATTTTTAGCATCAATTCTTATGTATTTTGCTCTTTCATTTTTGAAGACAATTTTGACTTTTATACCTATTATTAATGTTGTTGTATATACTATATTTGGGGCGATATTTTATAGTTTACTAATTTTATTATTTAAAGTAGTTAGCTTAAAGGAAATAAAAGAGCAGCTATTAAATAATTAGTATTATTATAATCTATACAGAAATAATCAAAGTTATTTTTGTAAGAATTTGTTTTAGCTAAGTTAGTTGATTGAAAAAGTTTAGAAATGGAAGGATGAAAGATTGTAGATGAACTCAAAGATGAAAAATACTAAATAATATAAAAAAATTGTCAACTATGTTCATTCTATATTATTCTTTACTAAATAAATAATATGATAAAAATTAAATTTGAAAATCTACTGGTTAGTATTGTTGTATCTGTAGTGATATTTTTTAATACTATTTCTACTACAATGCTGGATAAAACTTTTTTACAAGCTAAAGCAAATTACCTTTTATTAGTAGTTTTGTTGTTAGGTCTTCGTTTTATGTTTCCAAGACGTATTTCATTTAAATATCTAATATTTTCTTCTTTGCTATTATTATCAGGAATTTTAGTATATTTTCAGACTGGAAAACTTAATTTTCTTGTTTATTCAGCTCTTCTGGTCTTATTAGTTAATGTAGATATGAAAGTAGTTTTGAAAACATATCTCATTGTAGCGGGCATTCTTGTACTAAGTGTATTTCTTTTATCTCTCTTAGGTGCAGTTCCCAATTTACAATATAATCGCGAAGGAGTTATTCGGAACTCATTTGGATTTATTTATCCTACAGATTTTGCATCCCACTGTTTCTACATTTTCTTGGCTTTTTCTTATTTATTAAAAGATAAATTTATATGGATTAGGTCTCTAATAGGCGTACTTTTATCTTTTTTTATTATAAAATATTGTGATGCACGTTTAAATGCCTTATCAATTATTTTAGCAACAATTATTTTTATATTTTTCTACTTTAATGAAGATAAGAAATTCCGGATTTATTCAATTTTCCCTTATTCTGTAGTTCTATGTTCGTCAATAATGATGTATTTATCTTATACTTTCTCTTGGGGATCTCCATTTTTAGTATCTATCAATAAATTAATTACAGGTAGATTATCTTTGGGGAAAAATGCATTTAATACTTTTGGTGTACATCTATTTGGAACTAGAGACGTATTATTTAAAGGGTCAGGAGGTAAAACAGAGGCTATTATTGATTATAACTACGTAGATTCATCGTATGTTCAAATGTTATTTACATATGGTGTTATACCTCTTGTGTTGCTTATATGTCTGTATGTTGTAATTTCGAGAGAACAGTATAAACAGGGGCAATATTTATATGTAGTAATATTATCTTTAGTGGCTCTAAACTGCATGATTGAAGCTTTTTGGTTTGTCCCTACTTACAATATATTCATGTTTTTGTTATTAACAAAAAATACTTTTGTTAATAAGTCGTTGAATAATTTTAATCCTGTGGATAAAACGGAGTTGTTGAACTGATGAAATTAAATTTTATGATTTGCAAATTTATTTTTCTTCATAAAATGAGCTATTCAAACTAATATTTCAAAAAAATTTTTAAAAATTTATTTTTTCATGAGATTTTAATGAGGATAACTTTACAATGCTACAAAAGTGTCAAGTCTGATAAAGGGGTGTAATATGTACGATTATCTAATTGTTGGTGCTGGTTTGTCAGGAGCAATTTTTGCTTATGAAGCAACCAAGCGTGGAAAAAAAGTAAAAGTGATTGATAAACGTGACCACATTGGTGGGAATATCTACTGTGAGAATGTAGAAGGTGTTAATGTTCATAAATATGGTGCTCATATCTTCCATACTTCTAATAAGAAAGTTTGGGATTATGTTAATCAATTTACTGAATTTAACAACTACATCAATTCGCCTGTAGCTAATTATAAGGGTAGCCTTTATAATCTACCTTTCAATATGAATACTTTCTATGCTATGTGGGGGACAAAAACTCCTCAAGAAGTTAAAGATAAGATTGCTGAGCAAACGGCTCACATGAAGGACATTGAACCTAAAAACTTGGAAGAACAGGCTATCAAGTTGATCGGTCCAGATATCTATGAAAAGTTGATTAAAGGATATACTGAAAAGCAATGGGGACGTTCTGCGACTGACCTTCCACCGTTTATTATTAAACGTCTACCAGTTCGTTTGACTTTTGATAATAACTATTTCAACGACCGTTACCAAGGTATTCCAATCGGAGGCTATAATGTCATTATCGAAAATATGCTGAAGGATGTGGAAGTAGAACTTGGCGTTGATTTCTTTGCCAATCGTGAAGAACTAGAAGCGTCAGCTGAAAAAGTAGTCTTTACAGGGATGATTGACCAATACTTCGATTACAAACATGGTGAATTAGAATACCGTAGCCTTCGTTTTGAGCATGAAGTTCTTGATGAAGAGAACTATCAAGGAAATGCAGTTGTAAACTATACAGAACGTGAGATTCCTTATACTCGTATTATTGAGCATAAACACTTTGAGTATGGTACTCAGGATAAAACGGTTATTACTCGTGAATACCCAGCTGATTGGAAACGTGGTGATGAACCTTATTATCCAATCAACGATGAGAGAAACAATGCTATGTTTGCTAAATATCAAGAAGAAGCAGCACAGAACGATAAGGTGATTTTCTGTGGTCGTTTGGCTGATTATAAATACTACGATATGCATGTAGTTATTGAACGTGCTTTGAATGTTGTAGATGAAGAGTTTAAATGAGATAATGAAGGATAAAATTGATATTGTTGTTTTATGGGTAGATGGTAGTGATCCTGAATTTATTCGTAAGAAACAGTACGTAACGAATCAAAGCAACAGTTTAAGTGAATATATTGATGGTGATTTACGGTATCGTGATTATGGAACACTGAACTATTGGTTCCGAATGATTGAAAATCATGCGCCTTGGGTTAATAAGATATTTTTAATAACGAATGGTCAGAAACCTAGTTGGTTGAACTTAGAACACCCTAAATTAAAATTCTTAACTCATGAGGAATTCATGCCTTATGAATATCTTCCAACATTTAATTCAGCATCAATCGAATTGAATCTTCATCGTATCGAAGATTTATCGGAGAACTATCTATATTTCAATGATGATATGTATTTAATAAAAGATAGTAGCCCATCTGACTTTTATAAAAATGGGCAACCTAGGCTTTTTGCTGTATATGATGCTATAGTTCCATGGTCACCATTTACAAAAACCTATCTCAATAATATTGAGTTGATTTATCGGCATTTTCCTAAAAAAACAGCAATGCAGACTTCTCCTTGGAAATTCTTTAATTATCGTTATGGATTGAGAATGTTTAAGAATCTACTTTTATTGCCTTGGGCTGTGACAGGATATGTTAATCAGCATTTACCTGTCCCAATGAAGAAAAGTACTTTACAGTATTTATGGGAAATTGAATACGAGACTTTAGATAAGACCTCAAGGAATCAAATTAGAAACTATAGTATGGACGTCAATCAATATATTTGTCAATATTGGCAGATTGAAAGTAATCAATTTTATCCAGGCTCAAAGAACATTGGAAAGTCAATTGATTTGAATAAACTAGACCAACTAGAAAGTATTTTTAAGGATAAACATAGAAAACTTCTTTGTGTTAACGATAATATTGATTTTAAAGAAGAAAATCTTCTTCGCTTTAAACAAATATTAGATGTACGTTATCCAGAAAAGTCGAGTTTTGAAAAATAAGAAGTAACAAATGAAATATTATTTAAAAGAAAAATTTTTACATGATAAAAATACCAAAAATGCGGGGAATAAGGCTCGAAATGATGTTGAAGAAATAGTAGTTCGTGAGGGCTATAGTCCTTTGTTATTAATGGTAGATGATTGGTATCAAATGGGAACTATTAGAGCCCAACGACACAAGGCCAAAGCCCTATCCAAAGCTATCTCTAAGTTGAAGGAAGGCGATCAGCTACTGATTCAATTTCCTATGCTTCATCATAGTTTCTTTACGACTCATTTAGTCAAAAGAATACAACGTAAAGGAGTGAAGGTTCACTTTATTATCCATGATTTAGAAGTTTTGCGCTATGCTAATTTGGATACAGTACCCTTGAAGCATAAAATTCGTGTTCATCTTCAAGAATCAAGCCTTCTGAAACAAGCTGATGGTCTTATTGCTCATAATCCAGTTATGAAATCAGTGCTTGTTGATAAGGGGATTTCTGAGAAAAAAATAGTTAGTTTAGGCATTTTTGACTATCTGATCCCGAATTATCAGGACAAAGAAGATTTATCGAAGGAAGGGGCTATTATTGTAGCTGGAAATTTAGCTCAAGAAAAAGCAGGTTACTTATATGAGTTGCCTGCAAGACCGGCATATAACCTCTATGGTGTTGGTTTTGATGAGGCTAGAAGACTATCCAATGAAACTTATTTTGGTTCATTTCTTCCAGATGAACTACCATCAGCATTAGAAGGAAGCTTTGGTTTGGTTTGGGACGGTGATAGTTCTAAAACTTGTAGCGGAGTGTTTGGTGAGTATTTGAGATACAATAATTCCCACAAGGCTTCCCTTTATTTGGCTTCTGGTTTTCCTATTATTGTTTGGGGACAATCTGCTTTGGCTAATTTCGTCTTAGAAAAAGAGTGTGGAATTAGTGTTGAGAGTTTACTTGATTTAGAAGAAGTATTGGAACATTTGTCTCAAGAAGAGTATCAGAATTTGGTCAAAAATGCTAAGACCGTAGGTCAAAAAATTCGTGAGGGTTCTTATCTTTTTTCCGCATTGCAAGCTTTAAATTAATGAATCTAAAAATGACTTAAATAGATGAATGAGGGAGTTACTGAATTCCTTCTTTTTTATAGTTAAAAAGAGATTAAAAAATGAAATAGCATTCGATATTTGTCAGAAAATAACAACTAAAAATGAAAATTCAGAAAATTCTATTGACAGGATTTAAAAAAGGGGCTATAATGGATAGAAAAACAAAGGAGAAGACTATGAAAACAAGGAAAGTATTGGCTCTTGCGGGAGTCACTTTATTAGCAGCGGGTGTTTTAGCGGCTTGTTCTGGTGGTTCTGGTGCTAAAGGTGAGCAGACCTTCGCCTTTACCTACGAGACCGACCCAGATAACCTCAACTATTTAACAACTGGTAAGGCAGCAACTGCTGACATTACTAGTAATGTGATTGATGGATTGTTGGAAAACGATAAATACGGGAACCTTATTCCCTCAATGGCAGAAGACTGGTCAGTTTCTAAGGATGGCTTGACTTACACTTATAAGATTCGTCAGGATGCCAAGTGGTACACATCTGAGGGAGAAGAGTATGCTCCTGTTAAGGCTCAGGACTTTGTAACAGGTCTTAAATATGCGGCAGATAAGAAATCTGAAGCCCTTTACTTGGTACAAGATTCTATTAAAGGTTTGGACGCCTACGCTAAGGGGGAAATTAAAGATTTCTCTCAAGTCGGAATTAAAGCCCTTGACGATCAAACGGTCCAATACACTTTGAACAAACCTGAAAGTTTTTGGAATTCTAAAACAACAATGGGTGTCTTAGCACCAGTTAATGAAGAGTTTTTGAACTCAAAAGGGGATGATTTTGCTAAAGCAACAGATCCAAGCAGTATCTTGTATAATGGTCCTTATTTATTGAAATCCATTGTGACCAAATCTACTGTTGAATTTGCGAAGAATCCTAATTACTGGGATAAAGAAAATGTTCATATTGACAAAGTTAAATTGTCATTCTGGGATGGTCAAGATACTAGTAAACCTGCAGAAAACTTTAAAGATGGTAGCCTTTCAGCAGCTCGTCTCTATCCAACAAGTGCAAGTTTCGCAGAGCTTGAGAAAGAGATGAAGGACAATATTGTCTATACGCAACAGGACTCTACGACTTATGTAGTAGGAACAAACATTGACCGTCAGTCCTATAAATATACTTCTAAGACTAGCGACGAACAAAAGACTTCTACGAAAAAAGCTTTGTTAAACAAGGATTTCCGTCAGGCTATTGCCTTTGGATTTGATCGTACAGCCTATGCTTCTCAGCTAAATGGACAAACTGGAGCAAGCAAAATCTTGCGTAATATTTTTGTTCCGCCAACATTTGTCCAAGCAGATGGTAAGAACTTTGGTGATATGGTCAAAGAAAAATTGGTGACTTATGGGGATGAATGGAAGGATGTGAACCTTGCTGACGCTCAAGACGGTCTCTACAATCCTGAAAAAGCCAAAGCAGAGTTTGCCAAAGCCAAATCAGCTCTACAAGCTGAGGGAGTACAATTTCCAATTCACCTAGATATGCCTGTTGACCAAACAGCAACTACAAAAGTTCAGCGCGTCCAATCTATGAAACAATCCTTGGAAGCAACTTTAGGAACTGATAATGTCATTATTGATATCCAACAATTACAAAAAGATGAAGTTCTTAATGTAACTTTATTTGCACAAACCGCTGCTGGTGAGGATTGGGATATCTCAGATAACGTTGGATGGGGACCAGACTTCTCAGATCCATCAACTTATCTTGACATCATCAAGCCTTCTGTAGGGGAAAATACGAGAACTTACCTAGGATTTGATTCAGGAAAAGACAATGAGGCAGCTAAGAAGGTTGGTCTCAATGATTATGATAAAATGGTCAATGAAGCAGGGGAAGAAACTACAGATGTTACAAAACGTTATAACAAGTATGCAGAAGCTCAAGCTTGGTTGACAGATAGTGCCCTAGTCATCCCAACAACTTCTAAAACTGGTCGTCCAATCTTGTCTAAGATGGTACCATTTACTTTACCTTTCTCTTTCTCAGGTAACAAGGGGACAAGCGATCCGCTTCGATACAAATACCTTGAACTTCAAGACAAGGCAGTTACTGCAGATGAATATCAAAAAGCGCAAGATAAATGGATGAAAGAAAAAGAAGAATCCAATAAAAAAGCGCAAGAAGAACTTGCAAAACATGTGAAATAGATTAAACAAGAAGTTAGTTGTTAGCTAACTTCTTTTGGTTTCGAGAAAATAGATTGATGCCTATCCTATGTTCGACATTACGAAATGTATTTTATTGTAGAAAAAAATCCTGAGTTTTTATGCTCAGGATTTTCTTTCATCTCATTGTTGAGGTTGCTGTTGAACTTGTGGATTTTGTGGCGTTGGTTGTACTGGTTGTGTTGGCTGGCCAGGCTGTCCCTGATTAGGATTCGTTGGTGTAGGATTATTTGCTGGTTGACCAGGAGTAGGTGTTACTTGGGTGCTTGAACTTTCAGTTGTTGTAGAGGGATTCTCTACTTCTGATTGTGTTTGCTGTGTATCAGGAGTATTCCATGTATTTCTAGCTCCGTTTTGGAATACGAATTGCCCGTTTCTATATAGTCCTTCAGGCATTGTCCAATCTCCAGGATGGTTATTTTGCGCAAGGTAGCTCATCATGCTACGATAGACTCTAGCAGCAACTGTGAGACCATCACCTACAATAGGAGTGAGGCGGTTGGTATAACCTGTCCAAACGGCCATTGAATACTTACGAGTATAACCGACAAACAGTTCATCTGGTGCTACAAGTTGATTCATCTTGATATGATTTTCGATTTCTTCATCTGTATAGTTAGAAGTACCTGTTTTACCTGCTTGAGGAATTCCAGGCAGATAGGCGTTGTAACCTGTTCCAGATGTCAAGACTGTTTTCATCATTTCTGTCATCATGTAGGCAGTAGACTCTTTCATAGCTCTTGTACCAGCGTCAGAAAATTCTTTTTCACTACCATCACTAAAGACAATCTTATTGATGTACATTGGTTTGTGGTAAATACCACCATTAGCGAATGCAGCGTAAGCCGCAGCCATTTTTTCACTGCTTGCACCGTACTGTTTACTAGATTCAGTAGTATTACTTGAAATAGCATTTGAGTAGTGAATACTTGGATAGTCGATTCCTAAACCATTTAGGAAGTTTTTGGCTCTATCTAAACCAACCTTGTTTAGTGTTTCAACGGCAGGCACGTTACGAGATTGTTGAAGGGCATATTGCAGGCTAATGTTACCAAAATATGCTCGATCCCAGTTGTAGACAGGGGTACTTGTTCCAGGATAGTTATAAGGAATATCGTGGACAGTAGTTGCAGTTGAATCATATACACCGTATTCTAAGGCTGGAGCATAATCAGTGATTGGTTTCATGGTTGATCCCCAGTCACGGTTGGTTTCCACAGCTTGGTTGGTACCAAATGAAACGTTACTTGCTTGGTGACGTGCTCCAAGTTGAGCGATGACTTTACCATTGGAAGTATCTACGATCGTTGAGGCTACTTGAAGGTCATCATCTGGATAAGAGACATATTCATCGGTATTGTAAATATCCCAAAGTCGCTGTTGAATTCCCTTGTCCACATTTGTGTATACTTCCATTCCAGTAGTCAGAAGATTATAGCCAGTTTCGTGCTCTACTTGTTCAATAACCTCTTTTAGATAGTTATCCATATATGCTGGATAAGTAGCAGTTGACTTAAGACTTTGTAAACCATCAGTGATAGGTGTATTGATTGCTTTTTCATATTGCTCAGCACTAATGTAATCTTGCCCTCTCATTTCTGAAAGAACCAAATTACGACGGTCTAATGCTGCTTCTGGATGAGAGTAAGGATCGTATTGGTTTGGTGCCTGAGGCATACCTGCTAGCAAAGCTAATTGAGGTAGAGATAGGTCTTTTAAGTCTTTTCCGTAGTAATTTTGGGCTGCGGTCTGCATACCATAGTTACCATTTGACATATAGACCTTATTGATGTAGTAGGTAAGGATTTCTTGTTTGGTAGCTTTTTGTTCCAATTGGACAGCTAACCAAGCCTCTTGCGCTTTTCGGGAGATGTTTTGATCTGAAGTTGATGTTGAGAAATAGGTCAATTTAATCAACTGCTGGGTTAGGGTTGATCCTCCTTGTAAAGAATTACTTTGTAAGTTACGTAAGAAGGCTCCCATGATCCGAATCGTATCTACCCCTCTGTGGTCAAAGAAGCGATGGTCCTCGATAGACACGATGGCTTTGACTAAATCAGTAGGAATTTCGTTGGCCTGAGCGTTTACTCGGCGTTCAGAGCCTAGATCGGCAATGAGTTCGTTATTATTGTCGTAAATCTTGCTCGAAGTTGTTGCAACTAATTTACTATCTGATAGGGCTGGAGCTTTGCTTACAAAATAGAGGAAAACACCCCCACCCAATAGAAATAATGCGATAAAGAGAGTTAGGAAAAAGATTCCAGTATACTTTAATATTCGCATAAGAATGTATTTATTCATCTTGTTTACCACCTAGTAAATGTTCTTTGATGACATCGAGATAGGGAATTTGTGGAAATGCCCCTAGTTTTATCTGGTAACCGTATTCTCGTATGTATCCAAGTGGCATTGATTTTTGCCCCTTATCTTGATGATAGAAGCGAATCAAATCGTATGCCGGTAATAAGTAGGTTTCTTGCTGAGAAGAAAAGTGAAGAAGGACAAAGCAGATTCCTTGTTGGGCAAGGACTTGTTCCATATGCTGAATCTGATGTGGATGGAAATTTTTCATCGGAATCGCACGTTTTTGTTTTGTTTCCTTAGCTTCAAAGTCGATGTAATACCCATTATAAACGCCAGAATAGTCTGTCGTTGAAGCTTGTCGAAAATAGGCTTCAACAATCTTGGCACGACTTCGTTGTGGATAGTCCACTCGTACGATTTGAATAGGAGTTGGTTTCTTGTGTATAACTGCCAATCCCTGAGACAAATAGTAGTCGTTGGTAGCATTGATCATCTTTTCAAAAGACATTCCTCGATTTGCGAAATTTTTGGGTTGAGAAAGAGATGTTTGTCTTTTTTGTGATGAAATTTTATGAGGATAGTTGACCATAATTCTCCTTATTGGTACAATAACATCACTCTATTATATCATAAATTTGCACAGGAAGGGTTAAAAATGACTACAGCTTTGGTTTTAGGCTATTCTGCTTTTGATTTGGGTTTGTTTTCTGACAAGGATCCTCGTCTTAAATTGATTAAAAAAGCGATACGTAAAGATTTAGAAGCTATGGCAGCAGATGGGGTGACTTGGCTTGTATTTACAGGGACTTTGGGCTTTGAATATTGGGTTTTAGAGGTTGCTCAGGAAATGAAGACAGAGTACGGTTTCCAGTTGGCCACCATTTTTGCTTTTGAAACCCATGGGGAAAATTGGAATGAAGGCAATCAGATGAAACTGAGTCGTTTTAAGCAGGTAGACTTTGTCAAATATGCCTATCCTCGCTATGAACACAAGGGGCAGTTAAGAGATTACCAGCAGTTTTTACTGGAAAATACGAATAGTTCCTATCTTTTTTATGATGAGGATAATGAAACGAAATTATCTTATTTTTACCAAAAGATGAAAAATCAAGAGGACTATTTTATAAAGAGATTAACATTTGATCAATTAAATGAACTTGCTGAAAATTTTTCCGAAAATTGAAGCTTTGACCTTGATTTTTGTTTGGCTTTTTTTATATAATAATACTAGCAACTGAGAATGGAGAGAGACATGGCAGGTATTATTTTTTCGGCGAAAGATATTTTTGAACAAGAGTTTGGACGTGAAGTCCGTGGCTATAGTAAGGTAGAAGTTGATGAGTTTTTAGACGATGTCATCAAGGACTATGAAACCTATGCTGCCTTGGTCAAGTCACTTCGTCAGGAAATTGCGGATTTGAAGGAAGAATTAGCTAGTAAACCAAAACCTTCACCAGTTCAAACAGAACCTCTTGAAGCGTCAACAACAAGTTCTATGACGAACTTTGATATTTTAAAACGTTTGAATCGTCTTGAAAAAGAAGTGTTTGGTAAACAAATTTTAGATAACTCAGGATTTTAAGAGCTTATTTAAAAAGTGCAATTTTTGGATAATCGCGTGAAGAGAATTTCTTTTCATGAGGAAAGTCCATGCTAGCACAGGCTGTGATGCCTGTAGTGTTTGTGCTAGGCGAAACCATAAGCCTAGGGACGAGAAATCGTTACGGCAGTTGAAATGGCTAAGTCCTTGGATAGGTCAGAGTAGGCTTGAAAGTGCCACAGTGACGGAGTCTTTCTGGAAACGGAGAGAGTGGAACGCGGTAAACCCCTCAAGCTAGCAACCCAAATTTTGGTCGGGGCATGGAGTGCACGGAAACGAACGTAGTACTCTGACTGCTATCAGCTAGAGCTGTTAGTGGTAGACAGATGATTATCGAAAGAAGTGGTCCTAGTCACTTCTGGAACAAAACATGGCTTATAGAAAATTGCATATAGGTTGGGGCTGAGAAATTTTCTCAACCTCATTTTTTAAAGTGGACATATAGAAAGGTCTTGTAAGACTGTAAAATGAAAAAAGAATTTAATTTAATTGCAACTGTGGCAGCTGGTTTGGAAGCTGTTGTGGGAAGAGAAGTGCGAGAGTTGGGCTACGATTGTCAAGTTGAAAATGGACGTGTGCGTTTTCAAGGAGACGTGAGAGCTATTATCGAAACCAACCTCTGGCTTCGGGCAGCAGATCGTATCAAAATTATCGTAGGAACCTTTCCAGCTAAGACTTTTGAGGAACTGTTTCAGGGAGTTTTCGCTTTAGATTGGGAACATTACTTACCACTCGGAGCTCGGTTCCCGATTTCAAAAGCAAAATGTGTTAAATCTAAACTACATAATGAACCGAGTGTTCAGGCTATTTCTAAGAAAGCTGTTGTCAAGAAATTGCAGAAACACTATGCTCGTCCAGAAGGTGTTCCTCTGATGGAGAATGGCCCAGAGTTTAAGATTGAGGTTTCTATTCTAAAGGATGTGGCAACTGTCATGATTGATACGACCGGGTCTAGCCTCTTTAAACGTGGTTATCGTACCGAAAAGGGTGGCGCTCCTATCAAGGAAAATATGGCGGCAGCCATTTTGCAACTCTCTAACTGGTATCCAGACAAGCCTTTGATTGATCCGACCTGTGGTTCGGGAACTTTCTGTATCGAGGCTGTCATGACTGCTCGAAAGATGGCACCAGGACTTCGTCGCTCTTTTGCATTTGAGGAATGGAACTGGGTCAGTGATCGTTTGATCCAAGAAGTGCGCACAGAAGCGGCCCAAAAAGTGGATCGTGAACTGGAACTGGATATCATGGGTTGTGATATTGATGCTCGCATGGTGGAGATTGCTAAGGCTAATGCTCAGGCGGCAGGTGTTGCAGGAGATATTACCTTTAAGCAGATGCGCGTGCAGGATTTACGTTCGGATAAAATCAATGGTGTGATTATCTCCAATCCGCCTTATGGAGAACGTTTATCAGATGATGCAGGGGTGACCAAGCTTTATGCTGAGATGGGGCAAGTATTTGCACCACTGAAAACTTGGAGTAAGTTTATCCTGACTAGCGATGAATCTTTTGAAAGCAAGTATGGTAGTCAGGCGGATAAAAAACGAAAACTCTATAATGGTACTTTGAAAGTTGATTTATATCAATATTTTGGGCAGCGTGTCAAACGCCAAGAAGTAAAGTAGGAAGGTAAACTCATGACTAAGAAGAGACGGGATCGTCATAAAAATGAAGGACAAGAACCGCGATTTGATTTTGATGAAGCAAAAGAGTTAACAGTTGGTCAAGCTATTCGTAAAAATGAAGAAGTAGAAGCAGGGGTCTTGCCTGAAGATTCCATTTTAGATAAGTATCTCAAGCAACACAAAGATGAAATTGAGTCAGATAAGTTTGCGACTCGCCAATACAAAAAGGAGGAATTAGTCGAAACGCAGAGTTTGGACGATCTTATCCAAGAGATTCGGGAGGAGACAGCTGTTGAGCCTACTATAGTAGAGAATGATTTCATCCAGTTTGATGACTTAGAATCTACACAAGTGACAGAAACTCCTTTTGATGAGGAATTTGACACTGAGGAGGCAGTCGAAACAGAGTATCCAATGGTGGATAGTGAAGATGGGCAAAGCGTTAAGAAACAGATTCTTTATGGCTTGTTAGCTGCCCTAGGAATTCTTATTATTGGAACTGGTTATTATGTTTATCGTCAAGTGGATCGTTCGACCAAGGAAATTCAGACTTCTCAATCAACCACAAACTCGCAGGCAGAAGTAGAAGAATTTAATAATTTATATGATGCCTTCTACACAGATAGCAATAAAACAGCTTTGAAGAATAGCCAGTTTGAAAAGCTGACTCAACTCAAGACTTTACTTGATAAGCTAGAAGGTAGTCGTGAATATACGCTTGCTAAATCGAAATATGACAGCTTAGAAACGCAAATCAAGGCTATCCAAGATGTCAATGCACAATTTGAAAAACCAGCTATTCTTGATGGTGTTCTGGATACCAATGTCAAAGCCAAAGCGGATGCTAAATTTACGGATATCAAAACTGGCAATACTGAGATTGATAAAGTGCTAGATAAGGCTATTAGCCTCGGCAAGAGCCAGCAAACAAGTACGTCTAGCTCAAGCTCAAGTCAAACTAGCAGTTCTAGTCAAGCAAGTTCAAATTCTTCTACCGACAGTACTACAAGTAACGCCAGTCCATCTTCAAGCGCCTCATCAAACAGTTCAGTTTCTGCGCGGGATGATAGCTATGGTGGTTTATCAAGTTCTGGAGTCAACCTCCAGAGAGCTTCAAGCCGTGTACCGTTCAATCAATCAGCTGTAGATGATAGTAACAACTCTGCCTGGGATTTTGCTGATGGTGTCTTGGAACAAATTCTAGCGACTTCACGTTCACGTGGTTATATCACTGGTAACCAATACATCCTTGAACGTGTCAATATCGTTAATGGCAATGGTTATTACAACCTCTACAAGCCAGACGGAACCTATCTCTTTACCCTTAACTGTAAGACAGGTTACTTTGTTGGAAATGGTTCTGGACATGCGGATGACTTGGACTACTAAGCAGTCGTTACAAAATTCTTTCTTTTCAAAAGTAAAAATGATAAAATAAAACAAATTAAACAAGAGGAGTGTCAAATGACAAAAGCTAACTTTGGTGTCGTAGGTATGGCCGTAATGGGTCGTAACCTTGCCCTTAATATTGAATCTCGTGGTTACACAGTTGCTATCTACAACCGTAGTAAAGAAAAAACTGAAGATGTAATTGCTTGCCATCCTGAAAAGAACTTTGTACCAAGCTATGACGTTGAAAGTTTTGTAAACTCAATCGAAAAACCTCGTCGTATCATGCTCATGGTTCAAGCTGGACCTGGTACAGATGCTACAATCCAAGCCCTTCTTCCACACCTTGACAAGGGTGATATCTTGATCGACGGAGGAAACACTTTCTACAAAGATACCATCCGTCGTAATGAAGAATTGGCAAACTCAGGTATCAACTTTATCGGTACTGGGGTTTCTGGTGGTGAAAAAGGTGCCCTTGAAGGTCCTTCTATCATGCCTGGTGGACAAAAAGAGGCCTACGAATTAGTTGCAGATGTTCTTGAAGAAATCTCAGCTAAAGCACCAGAAGATGGCAAACCATGTGTGACTTACATCGGTCCTGACGGAGCTGGTCACTATGTGAAAATGGTTCACAATGGTATCGAGTATGGTGATATGCAATTGATCGCAGAAAGTTATGACTTGATGCAACACTTGCTAGGCCTTTCTGCAGAAGACATGGCTGAAATCTTTACTGAGTGGAACAAGGGTGAATTGGACAGCTACTTGATCGAAATCACAGCTGATATCTTGAGCCGTAAAGACGATGAAGGTCAAGACGGACCAATCGTAGACTACATTCTTGATGCTGCAGGTAACAAGGGAACTGGTAAATGGACTAGCCAATCATCACTTGACCTTGGTGTGCCTTTGTCACTCATCACTGAGTCAGTATTTGCACGTTACATCTCTACTTACAAAGAAGAACGTGTGCATGCTAGCAAGGTTCTTCCAAAACCAGCTGCCTTCAAATTTGAAGGAGACAAGGCTGAGTTGATCGAAAAGATTCGTCAAGCCCTTTACTTCTCAAAAATCATTTCATACGCACAAGGTTTTGCTCAATTGCGTGTAGCTTCTAAAGAAAACAACTGGAACTTGCCATTTGCAGACATCGCATCTATCTGGCGTGATGGCTGTATCATCCGTTCTCGTTTCTTGCAAAAGATCACAGATGCTTACAACCGTGATGCAGACCTTGCCAACCTTCTTTTGGATGAATACTTCTTGGATGTTACTGCTAAGTACCAACAAGCAGTGCGTGATATCGTAGCTCTTGCAGTTCAAGCTGGTGTACCAGTACCAACCTTCTCAGCAGCTATTACTTACTTTGATAGCTACCGTTCAGCTGACCTTCCAGCTAACTTGATCCAAGCACAACGTGACTACTTTGGTGCCCACACTTACCAACGTAAAGACAAAGAAGGAACCTTCCACTACTCTTGGTATGACGAAAAATAAGTAGGTCTGCCATGGGGAAACGGATTTTATTACTTGAGAAAGAACGAAATCTAGCTCATTTTTTAAGTTTGGAACTCCAAAAAGAGCAATACCGAGTTGATCAGGTTGAGGAGGGGCAAAAAGCCCTCTCCATGGCTCTTCAGACAGACTATGACTTGATTTTATTGAATGCTCATCTGGGGGATATGACAGCCCAGGATTTTGCAGACAAGCTGAGTCGGACTAAGCCAGCCTCAGTGATCATGGTTTTGGACCATCGCGAAGACTTGCAAGATCAGATTGAGGCAATCCAACGCTTTGCCGTTTCTTACATCTATAAGCCAGTTATTATTGAGAATCTGGTAGCTCGTATTTCAGCAATTTTCCGAGGTCGGGACTTTATCGACCAACACTGTAGTCAGATGAAGGTTCCAACGTCTTACCGAAATCTGCGTATGGATGTAGAACATCATACTGTTTATCGTGGCGAAGAGATGATTGCTCTGACCCGTCGTGAGTATGATCTTTTGGCTACTCTTATGGGAAGCAAGAAAGTCCTGACTCGTGAGCAGTTGCTGGAAAGTGTCTGGAAGTATGAAAGTGCGACCGAAACCAATATCGTGGATGTCTATATCCGTTATCTACGTAGCAAGCTTGATGTAAAAGGTCAAAAAAGCTACATTAAAACCGTGCGTGGTGTTGGTTACGCTATGCAAGAATAGAAAGGCAGTCACGGTCGTGTAACTGCTGTTTGAGCTCCATACTATCTGTAGCAGGAATTCCTGAATGCCAGATAGTATGGGGCTTTTTTTTTGAAGAGGTAAAAATGTAGACCCCTAGACGGCTTGTAAGGCTTCAAAGAGATGGTCAGAGAGAATGAATTTTTCTTGACCATAGTTTATACTCAATGAAAATGAAGGAGCAAACTAGGAAGCTAGTTGCTCAAAACATTAGTTTTGAGGTTGCAGATGGAAGCTGATGTGGTTTGAAGAGATTTTCGAAGAGTATTGGTATCTGATAAGCTTTACTTTCATAGTTCTCTACTTTTTGATACTCAAAAGGGATGAGCTAGCTTCAGGCGTAGTTAATATATTCTTTATAACTATTCGAAAAAATGGAATTTATCATAGTTTTGAGTAAAATGGAGATTTTATTTTTATTGCAATATTATAATATAATGAATGCTTCGAATCCTGAAATATTCTGAAAATACTGGAAAAAATAAAAAATAATTAATATAATTGACAAATACGCTTATATAAATTATAATGTTGAATGTATGTGTATGTGTATGTGTATGTGTATGTGTATGTGTATGTGTATGTGTATGTGTATGTGTATGTGTATGTGTATGTGTATGTGTATGTGTATGTGTATGTGTATGTGTATGTGTACTACATGCTATTTTTTAGAACTCAAAAGGAGAAAATGTGATGTATTTTAATCGTAAAAATGCAGAGCAAAAGAACTGGCGTATGATTAAAAAAGGGAAACACTTCCTTTTTGGTTGTTCGCTTGTTTTTGCGGTCGGAGCTAGCTTGGCTACTCAAACGGTCCATGCTGACACGGCAGCGGAAGCTACTGTAGAGAGTGGTTCAAAAGCTGAGGAGGCTAAGTCTGGATACGGTGGAGAGACGGGGACTTATGAAGCTCCTGCTACTGTAGCAGAGATTAAGCCAGAGGTTGCTACAACACCAGCTGTAGCAACAGTAGCGGAAAAATTAGGTGGGGAAACTGCAAAAGAAGTTAAAGCTTTAGATAAAACTCAACTTGAAAGCTACATTTCAGAAATCGAAGCAAAACTTGCTAATGGAACATACGACAACAAAACAGAAGAATCTATTGTAGTCTTAAAAGCTGACTTAGAAGCAGCAAAAGCGACATTAGCGAACGCAACAACTCAAGATGAACTAACAAAAGCTTACAATAAACTTGTAACTACAGTGAACACTAAATTACAAGCTAAACCTGTAGAGAAAAAAGAAACTCCAGCAGTAGACACTACTAACGGAAAAGAAACTGTAGGTAAAAAAGCAGAAAACACTGAGAAAAAATCAGAATCTAACTCAATCGAAAACACAGGAACTAACGACCCACGCAATGGTAAAGCATTAGATAAAAATAGTGCTTTTAGGGCGACGGTTAATGGATCACTCGCTGAAGGTGAATTTGCAAATAATAATAACAAAGTTAAGCAGTTCACATCTGTTCACTATAGCATTGATGGTGATCGTACAGTTTGGACGATCGGTGTTGTCCCTAGCACTAAATCTGACCAAGTAACTGGTCTAGTCGCTGCCTCTGATGATGTTATCGAAAGTATCACTGTTTCAGATCGTGGACCAAAAGGTGGTGCACTGATAGAAGAGTACTACGTTAATAAAAATAGTTTTGATAAAGTTCCGCTAAACCATCAAAAAGCTTTAGTTTCTCGCTATAAAGCGGTAGGTGGAGCAACTCCAGATACGCTGGCTTATCGGGTAGTGACAAGAGGGACGCATCATAATCTTTTTGCACGTTTTGCATCAGCTACAGTCAAACGAACTCTTGAAAACAATGGTTTGAACGGCCATACAGCCGTTCTCGGAGGACAACGTTATTCAGACTTCCCAACAGTCGGTGTCAATATCTCATCAAGACTTGCACCACAACCAGAAGTGAATAACACTTATACCCAAACAAATGACACGATTACAGTGCCTACTGTAGCTTCTACAGATGAAACCTTGACAGGTACAGGAACACCAGGTGCTCGCATCAATATTAAGAGTGAGGGTAAAACTGTTAATGATACGACTATAGTTGGATCGAACGGACAGTGGACATTCCCAATTACTATTGGTTTGAATAGTAACGTTACTGGTGGTGCACAGCTAGTTCCTGGGAGTCAAATCAGCGTTAGCCAAACAGTTAATGGTCAAGAAAGTGCTGCTACACCTGTAAACGTCTCTCTAGGTCACTCAGAGATCGTACCATCAGACAAGTCTCAGCAAAAAAACAACCTTGTCCAAGGTGAGAAAAATGTTACCTTGAAAGTACCACACGATGCGGGAGCAGCTTACTTCCAATTCACGGACGCAGATGGCAAGGCGCAAGAAGTTGGGCTCAAACGTGATGCTGTTCCAGGTAAGTGGCAAGTAAACTCTTCAAGCAGTGCACTTGCAAGTGTTACTTCAAGTGAACAAGGCTCCCACTACTCAACGATCAACTTGACCTTGAACAAAGATATGAAAGCTGGAACAACAGCTAAAGTTATCTCTAACATGCAAGAAGGTAGCTACTCAAGTCTTCAAGGTTGGCAATCACGTAACGTTGAAGAAGCTCCAAAAGAAGCACCAAAACCAAGCACTCCAGCGCCAGTTACTCCACAACCGGAAGCACCAAAACCAAGCACTCCAGCAGTAGATGCTGCGACTAGCGGTCCAGAAATTGTCAATGATTTGGCAGGTAAAGCAAGTACACCAGCTAATGTGACTATCAAAGCACCAGCAGGTTCAACTGTTAAGCTTTACAATAAAGATGGCGTTGTAATCGGTGAAGCTGTAGCTAACGACCAAGGTGTCGCTACAGTCACTCCAACAAACAGCCTTCCTGAAGGAGAAATTACAGCTACTTCAACACCAGCAGGTGGTAAAGAGTCAGCTAAGAGTACACCAATTACGGTTACAAAAACACCATTGACTGAAGGAGAAGTTCGTCAACAATATGTTACTGATCTGACTCTTATAGTGTCTAAGAACCTTGTAACAGTTTATCCTGGAGATAAGATTGATATTGACGTTTGGGCAGATGGGACACCTTCTCTTGAGAAATTCGATGCTTATCAAAATCCAACTGGGGTCGCAGGAGTGTTCCCACAGGGTCACTTCTTCCAAACTTCAGGTTCAGAAAAATGGAGAGACAAAAAAAATAAATACATTGGTACAGTTGCTGAGACACAAAAGGCAGGCACTGTAGATGTTGGATTCGTTGCTAGTAATAAAAAGGGTCGCCAATTTACAGATGTTATTAGAGTTGTTGTTCTTGAGTCAGCTAAGAAGTATGAACCAGTAGCAGGTACAAAAGTAGATGTTGCAGATCCTAATAAGGTTTCTGAAGATGAAAAGAACAAGATCATCGACTCTGTTAAAACTGCGAACCCAAGTCTTCCAGCAAATGCGACATACAGTGTAGATGAAAAAGGTAACCTTACTATCACTTATCCTGATGGATCAAAAGATAAGGTTGCAGCAGCATATCTCGTTAACCCAACAACGCCAGCAACTCCAGTAGTAGCACCAACAGTAGAAATCCCTTACTCTAATAAAGCTACTAAAGAAGTTTATGTATATGGTGGAGAAGAAAACTCATTCGATATCAAATTCAAAGATGATAGCGGAAAAATTGCAAGTGCTACTGTAAGACAAGGTGGTAACAGAGAGTTTGATCCTGTTGCAGGTGAAGCAAATACTATTAATACACAATATGGATTTAAAGCAAATGTTATCAATGCTGAGACTCCAGCGACAGAAAAAGCCCCAGCAGTCATTACTTATTCAGGTACTCCAGCAGCGACAGATGGATTGAAACAAGAAACCTTAGATGCAGCAACTAAAGGAGAAAATCCAGAAGGTATGGCTTTAGGTTGGCGTTATGCGACTGCAACGGATAAAGATGGTGCATTCATTGAGAATAAAGCCGTAGGTAGCTCAAACGCAACTGACCCAGGTTCATTCCGTGTCATGCTTAAGGCACAAACTCAAAAATATGACATTGCTACTCCAACTGAAAAAGTTACTGTAGCAGATCCAGCAAATGTAACAGAAGCTGAGTTGGCTAAAATCAAAGAAAAAGTCCAACTTGAGTACTCTCAAAATAACGATGATGCTAACTTAGCAGACAAAAAAGGTACAGCTGTAGCTGATAAAGATGCTAAGATTAAATCAATCGAAAAAGATGCAGATGGAAATCTTGTAGTAACCTATGCAGATGGTTCTCAAGATAAGAAACCATTGTCAGAATTTGTAACTAAAGCAACTCCAGTAGTAGCACCAACAGTAGAAATCCCTTACTCTAATAAAGCTACTAAAGAAGTTTATGTATATGGTGGAGAAGAAAACTCATTCGATATCAAATTCAAAGATGATAGCGGAAAAATTGCAAGTGCTACTGTAAGACAAGGTGGTAACAGAGAGTTTGATCCTGTTGCAGGTGAAGCAAATACTATTAATACACAATATGGATTTAAAGCAAATGTTATCAATGCTGAGACTCCAGCGACAGAAAAAGCCCCAGCAGTCATTACTTATTCAGGTACTCCAGCAGCGACAGATGGTTTAGCAAAAGATAAACTAGAGGCAGCAACTAAAGGAGAAAATCCAGAAGGTATGGCTTTAGGATGGCGTTATGCAACTGCAACGGATAAAGATGGTGCATTTATTGAGAATAAAGCAGTAGGTAGCTCAACTGCAACTGATCCAGGTGCATTCCGTGTTATGCTTAAGGGACAAACTCAAAAATATGATATTGCAACTCCAACTGAAAAAGTTACTGTAGCAGATCCAGCTAACGTAACAGATGCTGACCTGGCTAAAATCAAAGAGAAGCTTCAACTTGAGTACTCTCAAAACAACGATGATGCTAACTTGGCAGACAAAAAAGGTAAAGCTGTAGCTGATAAAGATGCTAAGATCCAATCAGTAACAAAAGATGACAAAGGAAATCTTGTCGTAACCTACACAGATGGTTCTCAAGATAAAAAACCATTATCAGAATTTGTAACTAAAAAACCAACAGATGCAGATAAGAACACACCAACAGCTAAACCACAAACTGTAAACAAAGGAACAACGCCAAAAGCAGAAGATTCAATTGGAAATGTAAAAGATCTTCCTAAGGGTACAAAAGTAGCCTTCAAAGATCCAGTAGACACAGCAACACCAGGTGAAAAAGATGCGACAGTAGTTGTAACATACCCAGATGGATCTAAAGAAGAAGTTCCAGTTAAAGTAACGGTTAAAGACCCAAGTTCAGCACCAACAGATGCAGATAAGAACACACCAACAGGTAAACCACAAACTGTAAACAAAGGAACAACGCCAAAAGCAGAAGATTCAATTGGAAATGTAAAAGATCTTCCTAAGGGTACAAAAGTAGCCTTCAAAGATCCAGTAGACACAGCAACACCAGGTGAAAAAGATGCGACAGTAGTTGTAACATACCCAGATGGATCTAAAGAAGAAGTTCCAGTTAAAGTAACGGTTAAAGACCCAAGTTCAGCACCAACAGATGCAGATAAGAACACACCAACAG
>WIJN01000070.1:0-767 GCA_009496085.1 Streptococcus mitis
CATCACGCGCACCTGGCATCAAAACTACCTGAGCATTCTTCTCAGCCAGACTCTGGGCACGCGCCTGATTTAGCACTTCCACATCTAGCTTTCGCTCTTCTGCCACCTGCACAAGCAAATCCTGCACAGAAAACTTGAGGATAAACTCTCTCACCTGCTCCTTATCATAAGGAATAGAAAACTGAGCAAAAGTTTCCTCAATCCCTGACAAAATCGCTTCATAAGAGTCCAATAAAGTCCCGTCTAAATCCCAAATAAAAGCTGTTTTTTGCATTTCCTATCCTTTCAAGCTCATATAACGCTGGTAACGGTAACGTAGAAATAGCCAACGAAAACCATTATCCAAAAGGGTTCCGGCCCAAATACCGGGCAAGCCCCAACCAAGCACAATCCCCATTAGATATCCTGTTCCAATGCGGATACACCACATTCCTATACTTGTCGCATAAAAGGGAAGCCGAGCATTGCCCAAACCCTGCCAGACTGCTGTATAGATGACTGTTCCTGTCGCCATGGGAGTACCAAGTAGTGAAAAAAGTGTCACTAGAACACTAGCCTCAACCGCTAGAGAATCTGTCGTATAGAGATGAGTTAATGGTACACCCAAGGCATAGATACTAAAGGTCAAAGGCAACATGAGAAGCAGAGAAATCCAAAAGGTTTGCTTACTCAAATTAGCTACTCTTTCCCAATTATCCTCTCCAACTGCTCGGGCCACCAACATAACCGTTGCCGTAGCAACGCCAAAGGCAGGCATGTAGTTAAAC
>WIJN01000071.1:0-766 GCA_009496085.1 Streptococcus mitis
CCCTGCTTGCGATTGTGCTGGCACCTCTTGCTGCAACCTTGGTGCAACTAGCTATTTCTCGTCAAAGGGAATTCCTAGCTGATGCTTCCAGGGTTGAGTTGACGCGCAATCCTCAAGGGATGATCAATGCCTTGCGCAAGTTGGACAATAGCGAGCCAATGCATCACCACGTCGATGATGCCAGCAGTGCACTTTATATCAATGATCCCAAGAAAGGGGGAGGGTTTCAAAAGCTCTTTTACACCCACCCACCTATTTCAGAACGGATTGAACGTTTAAAACATATGTGAAATGTGCCTATACAATCCTAAAAAATGAGCATTCTCATAGTTGGAGATGCTCATTTTCTTATATAGCTTGGACTCAGAAAACAATTTGTTATGGTCCAAATTAGAATTGCTTTAAGAAACTTCGTTCAGAACACATGATATATCGAAGAAGGATCTAGACTCTATGCCAAATGGAAGATAGCAATTGATCTTGTTTTTAGCAGATTAGAGAATATTTTTGGCGTGCTCAGAGAGTGTGTTAGAGACAAGTAGGCCATTGTAGCTGAATTAGGATTTATTTTCATGAGCATGGATTTTACAAAATTGTTCAAGAATTCAATCTACAAATCGGCTATTCAAAAACCGCACAGTAATTTCAGATTGATGGTGAGCAAAGCTGAAATTACTATGCGGTTTTATTTTGAGTCGAGTTTTTGTCCCGCCTCTTTTATAGGCGATTTCGGAAAACTTCGTACATGAGAATGGCGGCATCAACA
>WIJN01000072.1:0-763 GCA_009496085.1 Streptococcus mitis
ACACATGGTTGTGGTCAGTGTGATGCTTGCCGTGCTGGTTTTGATGGTTCGTGTGATAATCATCCAGGAAATAACTGGTCGGGTGGTGTTCAGGCTGAGTATATTCGTTTCCACTATGCAAACTGGGCGCTGGTTAAAATCCCTGGACAACCTTCTGACTACACAGAAGGTATGCTAAAGTCCCTCTTGACTCTTGCTGATGTCATGCCGACAGGCTATCATGCGGCGCGAGTTGCAAATGTTCAAAAAGGGGACAAGGTTGTTGTTATCGGTGATGGGGCTGTTGGTCAATGTGCTGTCATCGCGGCTAAAATGCGTGGTGCATCGCAAATTATCCTTATGAGTCGTCATGAAGATCGTCAAAAGATGGCTCTGGAGTCGGGTGCGACAGCTATTGTAGCTGAGCGAGGTCAAGAAGGTATTGCCAAGGTGCGTGAAATTCTCGGTGGCGGAGCAGATGCAGCACTTGAATGTGTTGGTACGGAGGCTGCTGTAGAACAGGCGCTAGGTGTTCTTCATAATGGAGGGCGTATGGGATTTGTAGGAGTCCCACACTATAATAATCGTGCTCTTGGTTCGACATTTATGCAAAATATCTCTGTAGCAGGTGGGGCAGCTTCTGCTACAACATACGATAAGCAATTTTTACTAAAAGCTGTTCTGGATGGCGATATCAATCCAGGTCGCGTCTTTACTTCAAGTTATAAACTGGAAGATATCGACCAGGCTTATAAAGACATGGATGAACGTAAGACTATTAAAT
>WIJN01000073.1:0-761 GCA_009496085.1 Streptococcus mitis
CCATGGAAGCCAATGCGGTTCTGTCTTCTTCTATCATTGAGGACATCAATGGTATTGAGACTATCAAGTCTTTGACCAGTGAAAGTCAACGTTACCAAAAGATTGACAAGGAATTTGTGGATTATCTGAAAAAATCCTTTACCTATAGTCGGGCAGAAAGTCAGCAAAAGGCTCTGAAAAAAGTTGCCCATCTCTTGCTCAATGTTGGCATTCTCTGGATGGGAGCTGTTCTGGTCATGGATGGCAAGATGAGTTTGGGGCAGTTGATTACCTATAATACCTTGCTTGTTTACTTTACCAATCCTTTGGCAAATATCATCAATCTGCAAACCAAGCTTCAGACAGCACAAGTTGCTAATAACCGTCTAAATGTGGTTTATCTGGTTGCGTCTGAGTTTGAGGAGAAGAAAACGGTTGAGGATTTGAGCTTGATGAAGGGAGAGATGTCCTTCAAGCAGGTTTCCTACAAGTATGGCTATGGTCGAGACGTCTTGTCAGACATTAATTTGACCATTCCCCAAGGTTCTAAGGTAGCTTTTGTGGGGATTTCAGGGTCAGGTAAGACGACCTTGGCCAAGATGATGGTTAATTTTTACGACCCAAGTCAGGGAGAGATTAGTCTGGGTGGTGTCAATCTCAATCAGATTGATAAAAAGGCCCTGCGTCAGTATATCAACTATCTGCCTCAACAGCCCTATGTCTTTAACGGAACGATTTTGGAGAATCTTCTCCTTGGAGCCAAGGAGGGGACGACTCAGGAG
>WIJN01000074.1:0-759 GCA_009496085.1 Streptococcus mitis
TTTTCTTTCGTATCATATTTTTTTTTTACAACAGGTGGTGGTCCTACTCTCTTTTCACTTCTTGCTTCGTCTGTTGTGTCAGATGTGTATAAGGGAGAGGGAGTTACCTTACCTGTTTTTGAATCAACTTCATAGGTAGTGGTATCAATCACATCGCGACCTTCAGAATCTTTAGATTGTTCAACCTTAGTTTTAGCACCTACTTTAACGACTGTCTTACCTGCTGGGGAGACAACTGGGATACCAACGTGTTCTGTGATATGACCGTCGTTTGAATCTACATCGTAAGTGGTTGTAGTAACTGTTTTACCTTTAGCTCCTTCAATACGTTCATTAGGTGTGTCAACTTCTCGTTCACCATCTCTAACATATTCAACTTCAGGTTCAATTGTGGTTTCTACTACTTTGTCCTTCGCTGCGACTTTGACAATTGTTGCTGTTGGATTTACTACTACTGGTTCTGCTACTGTTTCTGTAATGGTTCCATCTGCTGGATTTACTTCGTAAGTAGTTGTTACTGTGCGTGAACCTGCTTGTCCTGCTTCTTCCACATTTGGTTGATCTTTGTCGCGTGTATCATCTTTTACATATTTCTTAGGTGATGGGATTTCGGTTGTTTCTACTTTGTCCTTGGCTGCGACTTTGACAATAGTATTCGTTGGTTCTTTCGTACGAACTGGTTTACCTTCACTTACTATAATCTTTCCAGTATTAGTGTCCACAGTGTAAGTTGTTGTGATAGTGTCTTCACCATCTTCA
>WIJN01000075.1:0-748 GCA_009496085.1 Streptococcus mitis
AGTTGGAGCTGTCACTTTTTCTCCAGAGCTCAGGGGGACACGGATAGGAACAGAAGCTCAGTATCTCTTGGCTTGCTATGTTTTTGAAGAACTTCACTATCGTCGCTATGAGTGGAAATGCGATGCTCTTAATCTGCCATCAAGACGAGCGGCGGAACGTTTGGGGTTTGTCTATGAAGGAACCTTCCGTCAGGCAGGTGTCTATAAGGGGCGTACGAGGGATACGAATTGGTTGTCTATGATTGATAAGGACTGGCCTCAAGTCAAAGATCGTTTGGAAACATGGTTGCGTCCTGAAAACTTTGATAAAAATGGACGACAGTACAAGAGTTTGAGAGAAGTCTAAGAGGTGTTGACATGATAACGATTAGAAAGCAAGAAATCGTCAAGCTCGAGGATGTTTTACATCTCTATCAGGCTGTCGGTTGGACAAATTATACAAATCAACCCCAGATGCTGGAGCAGGCCTTGTCTCATTAACTTGCTATTTATTTCGCGTTTGATGGGGAGAAAATAGTGGGATTGATTCGTTTGGTTGGAGATGGTTTTTCATCAGTCTTTGTACAGGATTTGATTGTTTTGCCTACTTATCAGCGCCAAGGAATTGGTAGCGCCTTGATGAAAGAGGCTTTAGGGGATTACAAAGATGCTTATCAAATTCAACTGGTGACAGACCAAACAGAGAAAAATGTGGAATTTTATCGTTCTATGGGGTTTGAAACCTTATATACCTATGATTGTACAGGAA
>WIJN01000076.1:0-746 GCA_009496085.1 Streptococcus mitis
GCAGCTTGGTAGGCTTCTTCACCTGGAGCACCGACAGCATCGTTAACAACAATGACATTGTAGCCTAATTCTATGAGTTCACGCATGTGTGAATCCACGCAGAGATTAGCATTCATACCAGCCAAGATGACGGTGTCGATACCATTTTTGCGGAGTTGAAGGTTAAGATCGTTGCTTTCTGGGCCAAAAATTTTATGTCCGTTGACAACAATAGTATCTTCATCCAAAAATGGTTTAATCTCTTCAATCATATCTGCTCCAGAGCCTTCTGGAATTGCTGAATACTGGCTATCACGCCAAAACATTTCGTTTTCAATCATCATCGTTTCACCAGCAGCTTTAAATTGCCACTTGTGATCGTGTGGATAGAAGTAGTGCGGTGAGATAAAACGCTTGTAGCCACGCTCTTTAGCAAGAGCGAAAAGCTTTGTCAGATTTTCAATAGTATTAACTTTTTCAAGAACGTCTTTAGTTGCTCCGAATCCTTTACCAGTATGTTTTAGGAATTCAACTTGTGGGTCTGTGATAACAAATGCGACATTTTTCTGATTGAACATGAGGTTCCTCCTAATATGATTTGATTAACAGCCTATAGGAATTTAGACTGTTAGTAACAATTTTGCCTATCGAAATAGGACGATTTTCCAAATGGTAGTTTCAGTTATATACTGACCGTTCGGTACAATTATAATAACATCTAAAATTGAATTTGTAAATCAATTTGCTCAGAACAAAAATTTTAATGA
>WIJN01000077.1:0-739 GCA_009496085.1 Streptococcus mitis
GTACATAATTGAGCACTCCCATCGCTAACATGAGAATAGGAGAACCTACAAAAATCGCTAACTTTTCTTTAAATCCAATCCATTTTCCTTTTTCAGTTTGCTCCCGCATAAAATAATAAACAAAAGCAAATAAAATACTTAAAATAAAAGGATTTCGTGTCCCGATTGCCAAATGAATGGTATTAGCTGCAATAAAAGAGACGAGCACTGCTGTTGCCTGCAATTTCTTTGGCTTAGTTGCCAGATACATACACATTGCATAGACCGTAAAGGTAGATAAGATGTAGGTAAAATAAGGCAGTTTACTTTCAAAATTTGCATAGTAGGCATAGTAGGACGTCTGCAAACGATACAAGAGTCGTTCAAATAACCTAATAAAATAGAAAGGATAGGTTAGAAGAAAAACTCCTAGTGATACAAAGCGTAACCGCTTGATATAAACCTCTTTTAGAGAACTTCCTATCTTGGGTACTTTTATTTGCTTCCTAGCTATAAAATAACGAGCCAGGATGCCACCTGTCGTCAATCCCAGAATCGAAACCATGACAACTATAAAGGCAAAGCGATAGGCTATGGGATGATAGGTATCCAAAGCACCATCCCTAAAATAATCAATGGTTGGCCTTGATACCAAAAAGACAAAAATGGTTAAAAAGAAAATAAAATGGATTAAGTAATACTTGATATCATTCCAACAGGCAATTAAGCTACTGACCAGTAAGAACAATAAAGTAGAAAG
>WIJN01000078.1:0-737 GCA_009496085.1 Streptococcus mitis
GTTGTAGGTATTTCTTTTGCCCAAATTCTAGCAGTTGGGCTGATAAGAGTCCCTTGTTTGTACTGGATTTGATACGAAGATTGAGCTGAGCGCGACCGTTTAAGCGAATGTCCTTGGTCACAGGAAGGTCAACAGTAATTTGATTGGCTTTCCCTTGATAAAGTTCCGTATTGAAGGTCTGGTATGTCTTACCATAACGCTCAAAATCCTTATCTGAGTACTGGTTTTGAATAACTTGCTCTTCTTGACCAAGTGAGAAAGTTTCTGAGCTTTCCTGCACACCGAAGTTATCGAGTGATAACCAAGTCTGAGGAGTGGTATTGTCCTGCCAGATGACAGTAGGAAGTTGGTAATCCGTTTCCTGCCCCAATAATTTCTTAGTCAATAAGGCATTCATAGACTCACGGAAGTCAATGGACTGCCAGTTGTTCATGTAAACATGGGCGCCATTATGGAAAAAGAGATGCTTATTGATATGAGCTGGAAGAGCATGGAACATTTGGTAAACATGAAGTGGTTTGACATTCCAATCTTGAGAACCATGAGTGAAGACAACTTCTGCCTTTACTTTATGGGCATTTAGCAGATAGTTGCGGTCATGCCAAAACTGATTGTAGTCGCCAGACTTGCGATCCAGCTGCTCTTTTACTTTTTCTAAGTCAGCTTGGTGAGCCTCATTGCCACGAATATAGTCGCCAGCCAAGAGATTACGAGAGTAGGTCAGTTCAGCGAGGGAG
>WIJN01000079.1:0-735 GCA_009496085.1 Streptococcus mitis
CTGGGAAAGTCACGACTTCCAGAGGATTTCCTTCGTAGAAATGGAAACGACCTTGAAGAGCCAAGACCTTGCGACCTGCAAGTTCACCATATACCAATTTACCAGCGTGACCGACTACTGTTGAACGGCCCCAGTTTGGAATTTCAGCATAGTCTACTACAACTGGATTTTCAATTTCTTCTGCAAGTTCTCCCAGACCTGATCCAAGGATTAGACCGAACTCAGGCGTTTGGATCCCCTTGTCCTTCAGGAAAGCAGCTGTTTCATTGATTTTATCTAAAAATGTCATTGTGTGTCTCCTTTTTTAGTTTTTAGCATTTGACCGATTTTGTCAAAAGTTTTTGCATTACGAATAGTAATAGTACGGTAGAAAGACATCTTGAGCAAGTACTTGTGATAGGCCGTTTCGTAGTATGATTCTTTGGAGTATTTTCCCCAGAAAATACCAAGTTTCCCAAAATGAACGTCTTCATCTTCCAGTACCAAACTGTCCACTTTCTCGATAACTTGATCCACATCCAAGCCCTCTGTGTAAAAGAGGACATCTTTTCGAGCTAGGTCTTTGGTCCACCAATCTGGCAGATTTTCCAGCTCTGCTTCATAGTCTTCCTGACTCAGCAAAGAAAAACTCTGAATAAATGGATAATGGACTTCAAAGAAAGCCTCTAACTTTTCAACCAATTGGGCTTTGAGGGCTGTCGAAGTAAAGAAAATGTTGCCACTGTTGATGTAGGT